>JAKAHO010000018.1 GCA_021814835.1 bacterium | reverse complement strand
AGAGCGAGGCTGTTAATGGAAGGACGTATGGAATAAACAGACCCGAAGGCGCGAGCCTTGGGGACCAGAAATACCCACACTACCTACCGTCTGCCTAGCCTCACACTAAGCTTGAGTAGTATACAACTTTATTGTAAAAACGCAATGAAACTCGGTTTTCCTCATTTTTTGCGTTCCTGTATATATAACGAAGGATTTTTGGAATAGTTACGTCCCAAAACAACAAAGACGGGCCCAATACCCTACACTCTCCACATCGAGAGACCGAAAATAATGACGGAAACAAAGAGGAAGATGGCAATCCCCCGCAATACCGATGCGAGGCTCAGTTTTCCCTCAAAATGCGCCTTGATAGCATCCCGCGTAAGAAGCGTGATAAGCGCCATAAACGCCGCAGCGTTTACTGTGCCCAAGGGAAGCGTACGAGTCAAAAGGGCGACTTCGGACACAAGAAAACCGGTCCCCACGCTTAAAAGCACCACCCGCATTCGGTGATGCGCCCCCTCAAGCGTAAAATACTCCTGCAAAACGAGAGTGATGGCGAGAACGGCATAGATAAGCGAAAGCCACTGGAGCGAGCTCGCGAAGAATATAAGGAACGTGGCAAAAATAAGGGCAAGGTGATAGATGCCATAGACCGCGCTCCTATTCGTAAAAAGAAACCTGAAAAAACTGAGCTCTACCGCAACCGCTACAGCAAAAAGCGTAATGAGCGCGATGGGAAGTGCAGTTGACCCTGAAAGCATATACAGCCCCACGAGAGTCGTGAGCGCGGTGAGCCAAAATGAGGTTCGAAACTGCTTACGCTCCTGCGACTCAGTAAAATAGCCCCACCCAAGAGCGGCAACAAAGGAAATGAGGGGGATTACCGCAAATCCCCTCTGCCACACCCACACAAGGAGTACGGCAGGAAGGAGGACCTTAACGGCTGATTTCCACTCTATTTGCTTTTGTAACCGAGATAGTAAGTTTTTGTCCATCTTTTATTTCACCGCGGATAATCTTGTCAGCCAATGCATCCACAATGACCTTTTGGATAAGCCTTCTGATAGGCCGTGCACCGTAATCGGGGTCGAAACCGTTGTCCGCAATGTACTGCCGCACTGCGGGCTTTACCGTAATCTCAATATTGCGCTCCTTCAGGCGCGCTTCAAGTTTTTTAATCTGGATATCCACAATTTTCTCTATCGCCTCCTTGCCGAGGGCATTGAAAACGACCGTATCGTCCAAACGGTTCAGGAACTCGGGGCGGAACGTCTCGCGCAATGCCTCCATGACATTCTCTTTGAACTTCTCCTCCTTGCCCGCAGTCTCTTCCGCGCCCTTGCTCTCGCCAAAACCAAGATGCGAAAGCTCCTTGAAGTATGAGCTTCCCACGTTCGAGGTCAAAATGATGATGGTGTTCTTAAAGTTCACCGTCTTTCCCTTGCCGTCCGTCATTCTGCCGTTATCAAGGACCTGCAAAAGAATATTGAAGACTTCGGGGTGCGCCTTCTCGATTTCATCAAACAAAATGATACTGTACGGCCTATGACGTACGATTTGCGTGAGCTGTCCGCCCTCCTCGTGGCCGACATAGCCGGGAGGCGATCCAATAAGCCTCGAAACTGCGTGCCGCTCCATATATTCAGACATATCAATGCGCACGAGGGCCTTATCGTCGTTGAACATAAACTCTGCGAGCGCCTTCGCAAGCTCGGTCTTGCCTACACCCGTAGGACCAAGGAACATAAATGAGCCTGCGGGGCGGTCTTCCTCCGCCAAACCCGCCCTCGAGCGGCGAAGTGCGCGTGAAACTGACTCAATCGCCTCTTTTTGTCCCACTACCCTGCCCTCAAGCTCCTCCTCAAGGCGCGAAAGCTTCTGCATTTCTGACTCGAGCATCTTTGAAACAGGAATACCCGTCCAGCGCGAGACAACACCCGCAATATCCTCCTCATCAATCATTTCTTTGATGAAGCGGGTGGGCGTCGGGCCGTTCTTTTTCGATTTGGTTTTCTTCTCGGACTTTTCAGGCTTCTCAGATTCGCCATTACTCGTCTGGAACTTCAAGTATTTCTTCTCGAATGCCTGATACTCCTTTTCCGCCTGCGGCAAATCGCCGTAGAGCACCTGTGCTACGCGCTCAAAATTGCCCTCGCGCTCCGCAACTTCTGCCTCGTGGCGGAGGTCCTCCATTCTTTTGCGAAGATTATGAAACTTCTCAAAGGTAACCTTCTCGTTATGCCACTGGCCGGAAAGCCCCGTGTTCTCCGCCTTCAGTTTTGCGAGTTCGGCATCAACTTCCTTGATACGCACCGCATTCTTCTTTCCTTTTTCCTGCGAAAGCGCTGAACGCTCGATCTCGAGGCGCGTAATATCGCGGCGAATCTTATCGAGTTCGCGCGGAATACTCTCCGACTCAAGTCTGCGTGCGGCCGATGCCTCGTCGATGAGGTCTACCGCCTTATCGGGCAAGAATCGCTCGGTGATATACCGCGTAGAAAGATTTACTGCCGCGACAATCGCCGCATCCGAAATCTTCAACCCATGGTGCACCTCATATTTTTCTTTAAGGCCGCGCAAAATCGCGATTGAATCCTCAATCGTCGGCTCATCCACCAAAATCGGCTGGAACCTGCGCTCCAATGCCGCATCCTTCTCAATGTGCTTCTGGTATTCCTTAAGCGTGGTTGCGCCGATAGCGTGGAGCTCGCCTCGCGCAAGCGCGGGCTTCAATAAATTCGATGCGTCAATTGCGCCCTCAGCGGCGCCCGCACCCACAATCATATGAATCTCGTCGATAAAGAGGAGGAGCTTGCCTTCTGAACGCTGAATTTCTTTCAAAAATGCCTTCAGACGGTCCTCAAATTCACCGCGGAACTTCGTGCCCGCAATAAGCGAGCCCAAATCAAGCATAATAACCTCCCTGCCCTTCAGTGGCTCGGGAACATCATTAGAAACGATGCGCTGAGCGAGGCCCTCAACAATGGCGGTCTTTCCGACGCCAGGCTCGCCGATAAGTATCGGGTTGTTCTTCGTGCGGCGGGAGAGAATCTGCATGAGTCTGCGCAGTTCTTCTTCTCTGCCGATTACGGGGTCGAGCTTACCCTGACGGGCTTTTTCGGTGATGTTAATGGCGTACTTCTCGAGCACCTGAAACTTCGATTCCGGCGTCTCGTCGGTGACGCGCGAAGAACCCCGCAAATCGCTCAATACCTTGAGCAACGGTTCTTTTTTTGCTCCCGCCTGAGCGAGAATGTCCTGTGCCGCCGAAGGAATATCCGTAAGCGCCACAAGAAGATGCTCGCAGGAGATAAACTCATCTTTCTGCTTCACCGCAATCTCGCCCGCACGGTCCAATACCTTCATAAGTTCCTGCGAAAGATAAAGCTGGCTCGGCGTGTTCCCCGTGGTGCCGAAAATGCGCGGCATTCTGATAAGCGCGCTGTCTACCTTCTCTTCAAGTACTGCAGCATTTACATTTGCGCGTACGAGCATCGGACGCACGAGTGTCTGCTCGTCGCCAAGCAACGCAAGCAAAAGATGGAGCGCCTTCAGCTCTCCGTGGTTGTGCTTTGCCACATATTCCTGCGCGCCCTGCAATGCTTCCTGCGCTTTAATGGTGAATCGGTTGAAATTGGGCATAGTAATGTAAAAAAGAAATTTTCAATGACAAATTTTCAATTTTCAAACATTTACACATCGAAAATTGAGTCAATGTCAGTATACCAAACATTTATTGATTAGCAAACTCGAACACCGAGTGCTAATTCAATGACGTGAAATAGGCGCTTTCCAATTTCCTCGTTTGAAAATTGAAAATTATAAATTGAAAATTTTGAGCATGTTACTGCTCAGGACGCACTGCAAGCGTCGCGGGAAGCTTCAGCACCTTGTCCCCCCTCTGCACGGTGAGCGTTATTGTTTCGTCAATTGTATATTCCTGAATGAGCTGGGAAAGCGTGACGTCGCCTGTAATTTTCTCGCCGTTCACTGCGGTAATAATGTCTTCCGCCACAATGCCCGCTTTTGCCGCAGGTGAATCGGGAATAACCGCGGGACCGTCCGTGGTGCCGCGCACAAGGGCGCCGGCCGTCACCGGAAGTTTCTGGCTTTTCGCAATCGTTTCGTTCACAAGCACGTACCGCACGCCAAGATACGGCGTCTGAATACTTCCCGTCTTTTTCACCGACTCAATGGCGCGTTTCGCTTGGTTAATAGGAATCGCAAAACCAATATTTTGCGCACCTGATGCAATGGCGGTATTTACGCCGATAACCTCTCCCCTCAAATTAAGTAGCGGACCGCCGGAATTGCCGGGATTAATCGCGGCATCCGTTTGCATAACGCCCTGAATGGTTTCGGGGCCCATTAAACTCCCCGCGGCGGTTACCTTGCGCGCAAGACCAGAAATAACACCCACCGACACTGTATTACGGTACTCGCCGAGCGCATTGCCTATCGCAATCGCCGTCTGTCCGAGCTTTACCGTTGAAGAGTCGCCAAGGGTTGCGGGCACGAGCCCCACCGCATTGATTTTTAATATTGCCACGTCATTTACTGGGTCGCGCGCAAGCACTTTTGCCGTGTACTTCTTGCCGTCATTCGTAAATACCGTGTATTCCGCTTTGGTGTCGGCGACTACATGCTTGTTGGTGAAAATAAGACCGTCCGCCGACACGACAAATCCGCTGCCGCCGCCGACGTCCTGTTTTTGCGTCGCGCCGTTATCGCACTGCTGGGTAAACTGGAGGCCGTCGCCGAACATTCCCTTAAATTCGGGCGGAAGATTCGCAAACGGGTCGACTGCGCAATTCTCAAGAAGCGGAACATCTTTCGAAATCACAATGGATACCACGGATTGCTGGGCCTTATCAACTGCAGCAATAACCGCCTGCTCATAATCGAGCGCGGGCTTATACAGTGCTTCCTTGGGCGCCTCCTTCAATGTCCCCGGCGGCGTAATGGGGATAAACGCGTCCTGGAAAAACTGCGTAATCGAATCGAATGCGCCCGCGCGGACAGCCTTCACACTGACCGCAGAAACCGCAAGAACTAGTATCGCTGAAAGGATAAGTACTTTTTCTCTTTTAGTCATACGTGCATTATCTAATTACCAATAATACGCTTGAGTCCCCCGCCTTCTTTCGCTAAACAGATGCGGAATAAGGCTCTTATTTGATTTCGTACTGGAGCGTCACGCTTACCGAAGTTTCCTGGGACCCTGGCGCAATCGTGGGCGCCGCTGCCTCAGCCCCTCCAAATCCGACAGACTTCATCATCGTGTCGGCATAGTACGGGCGCGGCGCATAACCCTCGCTAATACTCAAAAGCCTTCCAAGGGTAAATCCGCCCGCCTTTGCAACCGCAAGCGCTTTCACTTTTGCCTTTGCAATTGCCTCAGTGCGCGCCTCATCCTGAACAGAGGTGGGGTCATCAAGCGTAAACTGCAAGCCCGAAACTTCGTTCGCGCCGTTCTGCACGACTCCTGCGAGTATGTCGCCTACTTTTTCAAAATTGCGCACCTTTACCTGCACCGTCTGGCGCACCTCATATCCCACAATAGTCGCGGGAGGACACACGCCGCCGTCGCGCGGACAGGTTGAGTACTGGTAGCGCGGCGTAAGCGAATACTGCTCGGTCTTTACATCCTTATCGTCCACACCGCTCTGCTTCACATACGCAATCGCCTGATTCATCTTGTCGGTATTATCCTTCACAATAGTCGCGATGGTCTTTCCGCCCTGCGTGAACACGCTGAACGAAAACTGCGCCACATCCGGCACTGCCACCGCCTTGCCGTCCGCGTTCACGGAAAAACTGCGGAATGAGCTCGGCTGAATCGACTTCGAATACGCGTCAGCATAGTTTAAGCCCGCATAGGCAAGCAATAATGCCGCCACTGCAAACGAAATCCACACATACTTGTTTATTTTCTCATTCATCATATTCATCTATTATACCACGCCCTCTGGCTTTGGTACTTCCTTGCTCTCGCTCGGTCGCGCGCCCGCAACTACACGCGTGAAAATGCGAGACGAATACGCCGCAAAGCCTCAGCAAGTTCTGCGCGTGTGGTGGTCCGCCCGAAGCTGAAGCGTATTCCGCGCGCCGCGCCCTCAAATAACGCGGTAAGCACGTGCGAATGTTGCGCGCTTCTTGCAGCGCACGCGGAGCCGGACGAAACCGCGATACCCGCGCGGTCAAAACGCACAAGAATATCATCCACAGGAATATTGGGGAATGCGGCATTCACAATATGCGGCGACGCATCATTGAAGCGCCCCTCCTCCATTCCGTGAAGGCGTGCATCGGGGCGGATTTTTTTTACTTCTTTCCAAAAATAAAGCTTCAACGCGCGAAGCCGTGCAGATTCCTTTGCGCGCTCTTTCGCTGCCGCGCGCGCAGCCGCCGCAAACCCCGCAATCGCGGCAACATTTTCGGTTCCCGACCGCATCCCGAACTCCTGCCCGCCTCCCGTCGTGATTCCCGCCAAAATATTCCGCGCCTCGCGATCACGCACGCAAAGGCAGCCGACTCCTTTTGGTCCGCCAATTTTGTGGCCCGAAAGCGTGAGTAAATCAACGCCCAATGCGGGCATAGCGCACGGATAATAATTAAATGCCTGAACCGCGTCCGTATGCAATAACGGGTAGAATGAATCCTCGTGGGCTATGCGCCACTCATGAAGCACTGATGCAATTTCCGGAATGGGTTCCACAGTCCCGATTTCATTATTCACGTACATTACGGATACAAGCACCGTGCGCTCATTGAGCGACTGCGTGAGACGCACCATATCAACAATCCCGCGCGCATCAACGGGCAATATAACAACCTCTATGCCATCGCGTTCTAAATCTTTTGCAGTCTCGAGCACCGATTCGTGTTCAATGGATGAAACAATAATACGCGGGCGTACGCCTTTGTGGGTTTCCTTAAAACGTTTCACCGTACCGCGCAAGGCAAGATTGTTCGCCTCCGTTGCGGAACCGGTAAAAATGCAGTCCCTGAATGAAGTATGGGTAAGCTGTGCGATTTCTGTACGCGCCGCATCAAGCGCGGCGATTCCCTCCTGCCCATATGAATGAAGCGAGCTCGCATTGCCAAACCGTTGCGCAAAAAAAGGCATCATCGCGCGGATAACTTCCGCGCGGACCGGTGTTGATGCCGCAGTATCAAGATAAATTCGCTTCATAGAGTAAGAAATCGAATGCACCGTTCGGAAAACCCGTATCGCTACTTATAAGAAGGGTTTTTCTCCTTTGCGCCGATAAGCGCGTTCGAGAATCGTGCAAGAGCAAAATACACGCTTGAGAGCCGATTTACAAATCGGAGCAGGTCCGCAGGAAGCGCGCGGATACGGCTAAAACAGACGAGCGCCCGTTCCGCATCGCGCACGCGCACACGCGTAATGTCGAGACGCGCTTCAAGCTCGCTCTCGCCGGGCACCACGAATTTATCGATAGCGTGCACTTCGCTGTCCGCATTTTTAATTATTTCTTCGAGCCGCTCTATTTTTTCGGTCGTTATTTTCTGTGAACTGCCCATATCAAGCCCGACCGAAGCCACCTCCGCCTGCGCCACGAATATCATCTCCTGCAACTCGCGCACATACGTGACAATCTCCGCAATTCTCGGCGTCGCTTCTTTCGCACGGCGCGCCTCAACAAGACACCACCCCGTGAGCGCATTCACTGCATCAAGCGCTCCCAAGGCATCAAAAAGTTCATCATCTTTAGCCATCCGTTTTTGTCCGAACCGGCTTTCGCCCGCATCGCCGGCTCCGGTGAAAAATTTTGTGTTCATTCCTCACTCATTATAAACAACGCCGCCCCTCGTACATGAGGGGCGGGGTGTGCATATCACACGCGCAATTACAGCGTGTTCAAATCCTTGTTGATACTGTCAAACTCCTGATCAAGATTTCCCGTATCAACGCTCGTTGCTGCACTCTGCATTCCCGAAAGCGATTCGCTTGTCGTACTTGCGGGCACAGACTGCTGCCCCTGCCACCACATATATGCAGCGACGGCCGCCACAACAATGAGCGCGAGTACAATCAACTTTGTCTTTCTTCCGTTTTTTGGTTCCATAATGTGATTATATTTTTGTCTTCGCGGCCTTTATTGTGTTGTGCTTGTCGCTGTTGTCGTCGGAACGGGTACTGAAGAAGTCGCCGGAGACTCGGTCTCGCCGATTCTTGGAACCTGCGCAAGAGTAACCGCCGCAGCGTGTACCGCATTGCGGGCGCTCTTTACCGCCGCCTCAGTCGCTTTAAGGTCATTTTTTAACGAATCGCGAATTGCCCCGAGATCCGCTCTTGCGGTTGTGGACGAAGTAATAGCCGCCGCATATGTTTTTCCCGATTGCGCAACTACCGCCGCACGCGCCGATGCGATACTCGTTGACGCGGCCGCAATCGCAGTGCGTACCGTACTGACCACAAGTCCGCGGGACTGTGCGCCGTCCGTTCGTGTAATGATGTTCATAAGAACCCTATCGAGCTGATTGAGGTTTGCTGTGTAACGCTCCACCATTCGCGTATTGATTTCCATAAAGTTAAGGCCGATGCGCTTTATGGCATCTTTTTTGCGCTGATCCTTAATGTCCTCAATCTCTTTCTTTGCCGCCTCGCGCTTCTGTTCGAGCTCCCTCTTCGCCGACTCGCGCGCCGATTCTACATCTTTCTGAAACTGCTCCCGAGTAAGCTCGGCCTCCCTCTGAAAATCTTCACGCTTCACCTGCAAAGCCGCCCGAGTTGATTCGCGAAGTCTCTGCGCTTCCTCTCCGAGATTCTGACGTACTGCGCGGACGCCGTTGCCCCCGACGGGCTGCGCGGTCATCTGTGCGCCTGCCGCAAACGGGAGCACGAGGCTCGCCGCAAGCATTACCGAAAATAATTTGTTGTTCATATGTATTTTATTATGTGATTCACCGACCTTTGAATCTTTGCAATTAGTATAGCAAAGTCATTTATTCTTTATTGCTGTCCGCCGCTTCCAGTTGTGCATTTATGAGAGCGGCCATTTCTGCATCATTCTATTTCTCTTTTGCCGCTTCAGGCTTTGGAAATTGTTCCATAGGCATAATAATAACGCATTATTCCTGAAAAAGATTATAGCGGTATACGACGAAAAGAAACGCGAGCGACAATATGAGAAATATAGCCAAACCGACGCCGATGGCTTTGTTGGTCCCAATGCGCGGTGCAAGATAGGCAACCGCAAGCATATACGGCACCCACGACACGAGCGTTCCCACAAGCACAAACTTAGAATGCTGGCCCACGGCCGCCCCGCCCTTCAGCCCGCCGATAAAGAAATAGGAAACAACCGTAAACACGGGCACAAGCGTCGCAAACCCCGAAAGTAATCTGAGCCCGCTCTGCTCCAAGAGAACAATAGAACTCGTAACCACCCCGCCGACTATGAAGTAAAGAATTGCATCGCGTATCATATATAAATGATAACAAAAACCCGCGCTCTGCGCGGGTTTGTTTTCTATGGGGCGGACGACGGGGCATTTCACTACTCGCCCGCATGGTGCGGGCTGCGTTTTCAAAACCCTCGGTTTTGAATAATTCCGACACGGGAGGAAGCGCTTTCCTCCCGACCCCTCCTTACTGATTCAAGCCCTCGTCTGCAAAAAATGGCCCGAAGCGGGCCATTTCTTTTTTGGGCGGACGACGGGGCTTGAACCCGCAACCACCAGATCCACAATCTGGTGCTCTACCATTGAGCTACGTCCGCCATACTGCGCCTCACATAATACTGAAAATGGGCGCCAATATCAACCCGTACGCTCTTTCAGGGCTTTCATCTTGCCGTACGTCGTTCCTTTATATATACGGCGCTCCTTTTTCTTTGTGTAGCGCGCCCTGCGCTGTTTGATTCCCTCCACTATCGCCTCCCGCGGCGCTTCGGTTTTAATGCGGGGCGCGCGGACGGCTATTGCCTGCTCGATAAGCGCGTTCATCCGCTCAAGGCCGATGTCGCGGTTCAACTCCTGCGAACGCTGGTCCTCGCACACCTCTTCGAACTCGTCATTCTTATTGATGCGGTGCGCAAGATTTTTCCGCACCATTTTTTTCTCCGCTTCGGTAATCGGCAATTTTGAAACTTCTATCCACATCTGCACTTTTTTCGAGCGCCTGTCGGACTGATGTCCGCCCGGACCATGCGCGCGCACCGCCTTCATCCTCACGCTCTCTTTAGTGACGAATATTCTCATCCTGTTAAAGTTTTTAATGATTTAATTATTTCTTAATCGACGACTTTTGTTTTTCTACAACCTCTTGTTAAATATGATTCTAAAACTCTAACGGGGCTCATATCTGGAAAATTGTTGTTGTTTATAGTATAACACTAGTAGAAATGAATAGTATCTTGGACGGTTTAGGCCAGTTCATCATCCAATACCCCGCGTGGGCTCATTTTATTATTGGTGCCGCGATTCTCATTCAGGGCGAAATTGCCATCCTCGCTTCGGTCCTCCTTATCGTCAACAACAAACTTTCGTGGGCTGAGTTTCTCCTTATCGCGCCCACAACGCTCATCGTCGGTGAAACGCTCGTATACTTCACGGGACGCATGCTCCGCAATACGCGCTTCGGCTGGAAATTCTACCGCAATAAAATAAAACCGAATAAAAGTTACCAGCCGTACTTTTATTACCTGAAGATGAACCTCATGAAGCTCCTCATCGCCGCGAAATTCCTTATCGGCGTAAACCTTCTCGTGCTTATGCTCTCCGGCTGGACCAAAACAAAGTTCGGCACGTTTATACGGGCGTACATCCCTGGCGTCACTATTTGGTTTGCCGCCATCACCACCCTCGCCTACTTCCTGATGTCGGGCTTGAGCTATCTTAAAACAAGCAACCTCTTCAGACAGGCCGAGTACGGCATCGTGATAGTAGTCGTCCTCATCTTCGCTATGGAATTCATTTTCAGAAAAGTTATCAGCAAGCGTCTGCCGTTCCAGAAGGATGTTGCGGAAAAAATTGTGGAAGACGACGAAAGCGACGCAAAAGCGTAAAAGAAAAATCCCGCCAATGGCGGGATTCTTTTTGTGCCGCGGGAGGGAATCGCTCTCGACTCAAACGCTCGCCGCCGCTCGCATTTGGTCTGAGCAACCCCTCGCGTCCCTCGTTGCTACTCGGGACAAGCTCCGGCGTTCAATTCCCGAACGCGAAACAATAAATTGTTTCGTTCCCCGCGGCAAAAGAAAAACCCCCTTTCGGGGGTTTTATTATGTGCCGCGGGAGGGAATTGAACCCCCGACGCCAGCCTCTTCCGAAGCTGATTTTGGACTATATCATCATCCCATTGGGATGTCGGGCGCTGTCTGCGGGATTATTGTTGGGACTCACCCGCTAGTCTCTACGCCTTCTCTGTGACCTTAGCCCCACAGAGCTTGGTTCGGGATTGTTTTCTATTCCTAGAAAGTTTTCCCCGAGTTCACCCGATTTTCATCAACCCGTTACCGGATTGCGCCCCAAAGAGTTTAGGGCTGCGCTCTACCACTGAGCTACCGCGGCCTGTTTACTAACACGTTAACAATACCAAACACTCCAATTAGTATCAACTCTTAATACGCGGTAGAGCATAAAATGCTATACTGAAGGCATGCGCATCTGTCCGCTGTGCAATCAGAAATTCAAAGATTATCAGGATAAATGCAGAGCTCGTTGCGGATCCTGCAATACAAAAATTCGACGTTTTCGCGCCAAAGCCGCAGCCATTAAATTTCTTGGCGGCAAATGCACCGCATGTGGATGGCAAGGCAATCAGGCGGCACTTCAATTTCATCACACGAATCCGAAAGAAAAAGATTTTATTATCGGAAATGTTGCCAACAAAAGTTGGGATTCAATAAAAGACGAATTAAAAAAATGCGTACTCGTCTGCGCAAATTGCCACTCAATCAAACACAGCTCAAAGAATGATGATCTATTCGTTAAAGAAGCGATGAAATACAAAGGCAAATCATTTGTTCTATAATTTACTCATATGGCTGACGTTGCGCTCTTAAAAGTTGAACATCTCACGGTACACGCGGGGGCGAATGACATCATCCGCGATATTTCGTTTACACTAAGCCCAAGCGAAGTACTTGCTGTGATTGGCCCGAACGGCGCGGGAAAATCGGTACTCTTGAAAACCCTTCTCGGCATTATGAAGCCGACCTCGGGCTCAATCGAATGGGGCAATGACGTGCGCGTAGGCTACCTCCCCCAACGCTTCTTGGTCGACCTCTATCTTCCGATGACCGTAGGAGAATTTTTGGATTTGAAACCGTCCCGCGTGCATTCGAATAAAGACGTGCTGAAACTTGTGAGTATCGACGAGGGTTGGCTCACGCGCCGCCTCGCACACCTCTCGAGCGGTCAGTTGCAACGCATACTTCTTGCGTGGGCGCTTCTTGATGACCCGCACGTCCTTCTCTTCGATGAACCGACAGAGAATGTGGATGTGGCGGGTCAGGAATCAATCTATGCGCTCCTCCATCATCTTGAAGAAACAATGAAGATTGCGGTACTCATCGTGTCGCACGACCTGCACGTCGTCTACCAGTACGCGAACAAGGTGCTCTGCCTCAATCAAAAAATGATGTGCTTCGGCACGCCTGACGTCACGCTGACCAAAGACACATTGACCGAACTCTACGGAGAACACGCGCACTTCCGTCATCATCACGAATAATATGGACGCACTGCAATTTATAACGCTTTTTTCGGGAGTAGTAGTCGCCGCCGCAAGCGGCGCAGTCGGCTCGATTTTAGTAGTGCGCAAAATGACACTGCTCTCCGACGCGCTCTCCCACGTGGCGCTCCCCGGCATCGCGCTCGGCATTCTCTTCCATCTTAATCCGCTCTTTAGCGGTATCGCGGTGCTTTTCCTTGGCGTGCTCCTCATTTGGTATATAGAAACAAAAACAAATCTTGCGATTGAGTCCATCACGGGCGTCCTCTTTGTGACCGCACTCGCTATCGGTGCACTCCTTATTCCACAGCAGGATATTCTCGAAGCATTTTTCGGAAGCGTGAAAAATATGAGCGTAGTAACCTCACTCGTACAGGCAGGCATCGCGCTCGGCATTCTTGCAATCACGCTCTATTATTTAAAACCGCTCGCACTCTCCGCCATCGCGCCCGACCTCTCGACGGCCGCGCGCGTATCGCAATCGCGCATGGAGCTCTTCCTCCTCATCCTCATCGCCTTCACCATCGCGGTCGGCGTAAGTTTTGTGGGAGTACTCCTTATGAGCGCGCTTCTTATTGTGCCTGCGGTCACGGCAAAAAACATCGCGAACTCCTTTAAAGGTTTCATTGTGATGAGCATGGCGCTCTCCTCGCTCTCCCTCGCTGCGGGGCTCATATTCTCGAACGTATACAATATTAACCCCGGTCTCACAACCGTACTTATTAGCTCGTGCGCGTTTTTTGTGAGCCTCATCTTTCGCAGAAAAACGCTCTGATGCAAAAGAGGCGCTAATCGCGCCCTTATGTGAGAATGTCCCCTCTGAGGGAATCGAACCCCCATCAAGACCTTAGAAGAGTCCTGCTTTATCCATTAAGCTAAGAGGGGTAAAAATATCTACGTTGATTCTAAATGAAAATAAGAGTAATT
>JAKAHO010000017.1 GCA_021814835.1 bacterium | reverse complement strand
TTATTGATCTTGTAAAAGCATACTCAGTACTCTCGCAGAATGGCGTGCTGCACGACCAGCAATTAGTGTTGAAAGTGACTGATGCAAATAATAATGTGCTTGAGGAATATAAAGATAAAAACAATCAAGTAATCGATGCGCAATATCCGAAACTTATAAATCAGATTCTCTCCGACTCGGAGCTCCGCGCGCCGATTTTCCATGCGAGTTTGCCGCTTACAATGTTTGATGGATATCAGGTCGCATTGAAAACGGGCACTACACAAGACTATAGAGACGCGTGGGCATTTGGATACACCCCTGACTTGGTAGTGGGGGTATGGGCAGGTAATAATGACAACACACCGCTCCAAAGCCAAGGAAGCAGTATTCTTGCTGCTATCCCTACATGGAACGCATTCCTCCGCGACGCGCTTCCGCAGTTCCCAAAAGATCAGTTTGAAACACCGGACCCGTACACACTTCCTTCAAAACCAATGTTGAACGGCGACCCGATTTACTCACCGGTAATTAACGGAGTAAAAGTTCCACAGGTTCACTCGATACTTTATTACGTAAATAAAAGTGACCCCGCAGGAAATCCTCCAGATGACCCCTCGCAGGATGTTCAATTTACGAACTGGGAAAAAGGTGTCGAGGATTGGGTGAAAGCAAATCCAAACGGTTTGAGCACGTACGTGGTACCGCAACAAATGCAATCAGCTACCACTCCTACAACTTCACAAGTACCCGCAATTTCAGTAGTTATCAACGAACCAAAAACAGGCGTATTTACCTCTTCCCCCTTGCTTATCGGCGCGACACTCACTGCAAACAATGACACATTATCGAGAATAGAATTGTACTTCAATGACCAACTTATGGGCGCGATGGATATCAGCGGCACGGAATATCACTATCAGAACTTCTTAAATGTCCCGCTCGGACCCCAGAATAAGATTGAGGTCCGCGCAACCGCGCGAAGCGGCGCAACCGCGTCAGCAACCGCAGTAATATATCACTAACACACTCTTAACAACGAGAAGTGAACAAAAATAAACACTGCTCTAGAGCGGTGTTTATTGATTTATTGGCATCACGACATACGTGAGCGCCGATTCAAGTGTGTTTTTAATTACCGCAGGCCGTGATGCGGCGTTGATACCAAGAATAACATCCTCAGACGAGTAAATACGCAATCCATCAAGGAGATAGCGCCAATTAAAAACCACGGAAAACGTTTCCCCTTTAAGTTTTATTGGAATTCGGTAGCGATTTTCACCTACCGAGGAATCAGCTGAGTATAATTCAATAAATTTCTTATTATCCCCCACTTTAAGCGTCACATCGTTCGTGCGTCCCGCAAATGAACTCGCAAGTTTGAGTGCATTCACAAATTCAGTCCGGTTAATAACCGCCTCGTTTTGAATTTGTTTGGGAATAATCGCTTTATATTCGGGAAAGGTGCCGTCTACAAGCCGGGAAATAAGCTGTTTAGTATTTGTTTTAAATAAAACCTGATTTGATTCGATATAAATTTCAATTTCCTGATCGGGACCTTGTAAAAATTTCACTAATTCTTCTGCGGTTTTATACGGCACTATCATCGACGCCTCATCGAGTGTTGTATACACGTCATTTGCTTCTATAATGCGTTCTGCGAGGCGAAAACTGTCTGTTGCGGCTAGTATGAGGTTCTGATCGGAAATCTTAAAAAATACACCGCTTATTTCAGGACGGATTTCTGAGTATTGCGTCGCGACAATAACACTTTGCAACGCTTCAAGAAGTTTTGCAGATGCAATTTTCACTACGCTGTTTTTATCTGCAATTGAGGGGATAATCGGAAAATCTTTTGCATTGTGCGCCTGAATAGTCGCTTCGTAATTATCAGTGATAACCGCGATGTGATTATCTTTCACCTCGAGTGAGATGCGTTCTGAGTTTATATTTTTAGCTACAGGTGCAAAAACAGAAAGCGGAACGGTAATTTCACCCTCCTCGATTATTTTTCCAGGAACGAGTTGGGTAATTGCGAGTTCAAGATTAGTGCAGGTAAAAGAAATTCTTCCTCCTTCGGTTTTGATAAGAATATTTTTTAAAATAGGAAGATTCGCAACTGCGCTGATTGCCCGCTCAACCGCATTCAATCCTTCTATTAGATTATTCTTTAATATAATTAATTTCATAGTAGTCGTAGTAGAGTCTGTGGATATGGGGATAAGCTTATTTTAACTAGTAAGAATCAACGTTTTTATTTTTCTATCCTGTGGAAAGTCCTATGAGTCATGTGGATGAATTTGTGCACTTTCCACTTTTTCCGCAATCTTATCACCAACCTCTCTTCTTTATACCCCTCCTTATCCACACTCTATCCTCTCATTTACGTGTTTTTAAACAATCGTTCTTTAATGAGGAGTATCTTCTGGTTGAATACCGAGTTCGAATTAATCTCCTTTGATATCTTCTCGTATGCGTGAATAACCGTCGTGTGATCCCTCTTTCCGAGTCGTTCGCCGATATTCGGGTAAGATAGCTTCAACATTTCCCTAAGGAGGTACATTACCACCTGCCGAGGTTCTACAATCTCCTGCTTTCTTCCACGGTCAGTGAGTTCCTGTTGGGATATCTCATAAAACTCAGCAACTGTCTTAATAATCTCGGCGGGAGTGATGTTTTTCGGGGAAACCTGCGAGGTTTCGCTGATTATCTCATCCAGCTTCTTCTGGTCTATCTTATTGTTCTTATACTGCTGGTAGAACAGCACTTTATTAAGCACCCCCTCCACTTCCCTGATGTTCTTTTGGACCTTCGTCGCGATGTACTCGAGTGTTTTTTCGTCGATATTCGCGTTAAGGGATTGCGCTTTGGTTTTCAGAATCGCGAGGCGCATTTCATAATCCGGATACGCAACATCCGCAATCATTCCCCCTTCAAACCGCGAGCGGAGCCTTTCTTCGAGTGTGGGGATGGCCGCGGGCGGACGGTCTGATGAAATAATAATCTGTTTATTATTTTCGTAGAGCGCGTTGAAGGTGTAGAAGAATTCGAGCTCAGTCGCTGCTTTGCCGCCGATGAATTGAATATCGTCGATGATAAGCATATCCACATCGCGGTATTTCTTTTTCATATCCTCCGCGCGTTTATTGCGGAGTGCCCACACGACATCATTAATAAACTTTTCTGACGTCACATAGAGCACGCGAACCTTTCCTTCGTACTTCAAATGCACCGCATTGCCCGCCGCTTGGAGAAGGTGTGTTTTCCCAAGTCCAACTCCCCCGTAAATAAAGAGAGGATTATATTTTTTTCCGACATTTTCAATAACCGCGTTAATTGCCGCGCACGCGAGTTCATTCGAAGAGCCGACGACAAACGAATCGAAGACATATTTCGGATTCAAATTTGTTTTTGAATCAACGCGGAGGTCGGTGATGGGAAGATTTGATTTCTCATCGGTAAGTTCAGGTGCTTTTTGTTTCCGCTCCGTCTTCGAAGGCTTCAATGGTGTGTTGTGGCTCACTACAACATAGTTCACATACTTGATTGAGCCGTCGATATTGCGCAATGAACCTAAAATAATTTTGTGATAGCGGTTTTTTACCCACTCCTTCGCAAAATTGTTGGGAAGCGCCACAAGCGCGATGCCCTCCTTCTCATTTTTCTCAACTAACTGGCTGTTTTTAAACCACGTAAGGAAATTCGGTCGCGAAATCTGGAGTTCTATCTCACCAAGCACCGTTTTCCAAAGTTCCTGATGTTCCATATACGTGTGTGGTGTGATTTTAAAAAATTATTTATGCAAACCAAAAAAAATTCAAAACAAAAAACTTTTCTCCGTACCTATCAACCAATCATAAACGTAATATTAAAACTTTCAACGTTGTTGGAAATTCACGAATGTGCTTTAATTGGGGACTACCTGTTGATAAGTCGTTTTGAACAGCTTCCACGGGAGAGAATTGCTTTTATTGGAACCTTGTGGTAATGTAACATAAAGATTCATACATTATGAGCTTCACGTATCAACCAAAAAAGAAGAAGCGCAGGAACACCCACGGGTTTTTGAAGCGCAGCAGGACGCCGGGAGGTCGCGCAGCAATGGCGCGCCGCAGGCAAAAGGGCCGAAAGCGTATTGCACTCTAAAAAACGGGTAATAATGGCGTCAAAATCCCCCGTGCGCATACTCACAATAAAGACAAACCCCAGCGGCTTCCAGAAGAAGCCGCTTATTATTGTGGTCGGCAAGGCGGTTTCAAAGAAAGCGGTAGAGAGAAACCTTGTAAAAAGGAGAATTTCCTCATTAGTGCGCCCCCTCCTCAAGAAAGCTCCGCTTGGAGTAACTATTATTGCGCATAAAGGGGCGGCAGAGGCAAGCTTTGACGCGTTGCGCGCTGAAATCCGCTCAAAATTAGGTTAAAAAATAAATTGCGGAATAGCGGGAAACCCCGTACAATAGGCACATGTCCGGTTTTTTTAATACATTCCTTTATCAACCGATTCTCGCGTCGCTTATTTATATCTACAACACTATTGCGTTCCACGACCTTGGAATCGCGGTTATTTTACTCACTATTGCGGTGCGTGTAGTCCTCTTCCCTATCTTTTATAAGAGCGCGAAAGATCAGGCGCTTACCCAGCACCTCCAGCCGCACATAAAGAAGATTCAGCTCGACCATAAGGATGATAAAGAGCGTCAAGCAAAAGAAATGCTCGACCTCTATAAGAAGTACAAATTGAATCCATTTTCAGGTATTTTACTGCTCCTCCTCCAGCTTCCAGTCTTCATTATTCTTTTTCGTGTGTTATCAACCGAGCTCTCAGGCGCGGCGTTCACGACGACCACACTGCTTGGAATACTCGATTTGAAAGCAAAGGGATATATAATGCCCGTGCTTGCGGCGGCAATGCAGTACCTGCAGGGCAAGCTTATGATGGGTAGCATGAAGGCAAAGCCTGCGGATAGGGACAACCCGATGGCATCAATGACGAATACGATGATGGTGATGGGTCCCGCCCTTACCTTTTTTGTGCTCGTGAACCTTCCTTCGGCGCTCGGCCTCTATTGGCTTGTTTCAAGTCTATTCTCGGTGCTCCAGCAGCTCTACATCAATAAACAATTGCCAAAATTCAAAGATGAGTAGTATACTGTTCGTTGAACTATGAACCCCGCAAATCTTATCGTAGAGAAGACAAAACAGCTTATAACCCTTATGGGCTTCCCTGCGGCCGAGGTGGCGCTTGATGAGGAGCGAAGGAAGGTTATTATTCTTATTGATGACCGGTTTGTTTCGGATAATGTCATAAACATTCTCCCTGCCCTCGATCACGTTGTGAATTTGATACTAAAGAAAGAGGGCCTTATCCCCCACGTAGTAGATCTGAACTACTACCGTAAGGAGCGCGAGAGGCTTATTACCGAGCTTGCGAAGGCAGCCGCGAAGAAGGCCTCAGTCACGAAGCAGGAAGTGGCATTGCCGGCAATGAACGGCTATGAGCGCCGTCTAGTGCACATGGAGCTCACAACCCACCCAGAGCTTAAAACGGAGAGCGCAGGCGCGGGAAAAGACCGCCACGTTGTCATCAAATTCGTCTCATAATATAAAACACCCCTTTTGAATGGGGTGTTTTATATTATGATTCAGCTAAAGTTGAACATGGAAATGCCGAATCGTTTCATCGAACCCCGCGCAGTTTTTTTGGTATTGAATATCAGCGTTATTTACGCAAATAACTTTAACAGAAGAATCATTCTTTAAGTGTTGACCAAGAGTACTCGCTCCCGAACCCGTACTACTAAGATCAAAAACAGCCTTTCCAGGACCATGCGTCACGTGACCAATCTCGGTGCCGCCCGTTACTGTCACTTCACAATTATTATTAAAACACCAATCACCGAGGTTTGAGAGGTAGGAAATCGCTGATGCGGGCATGCCCTCGAGCGACGTGCATGTTTTATTATTTATATCTCTGCAGTTGCCGCTCGAAGTAACAGTTACACTATGTTTGAGTAGTTCCGCCTCTGCTCCGGTGGCGCTCGAGTTTGCCACATCGGAATCAAGCGGCGCGCCATCTTGTTGGAGGGAGGGATTATTAGAGCATTTAATAAGTTTATCAAGGTTCAAACTTACCATTTCTGTTGATTGTGGGGTCATAACGCCCGATGGTTTGCAGGCGGCTGCTTCTCCAGTCGCTCCGCAATCTATCCCCTCTTTAGGAGGCTCTTTGTACGCATATATAACGCACCTTTCCGCGGCGCTTTTCTTGTCCTTAAATGCAGATTCGTAATAAGGCCACAACCACACTATGGTTCCCGCATCCAATGTTTTACTGTTCGAATATATTGCATTCGATTTGATAGTCACCGCACTCGTAAGTTTAAGCCGTTTATATTCACATCCCTTCGCGACGGGGTCAGTGGTTCCCAATGAAGGAATAAGTTGTATTGTAGCAAGATTCCCACCACCGCACTCCTGGGATGATTTTGCGATGGAGGGGGGCGCATCTTTAACAAGGTTTTCTAATTTTACTCCCAACCCGCTCCCTGGCTCCTTTAATTGTGTGATTTCAGGATTGATGGTCTGGAGAAGAAGATATGAGCCGAAGAGAAGTGCGAGACCGAGCAATGCTTGGTATATTATTGTCTTCCCTTCCTCATATCGGTCGATGCGGCCTGTATAAATCGACATATTAATTGCACCCCAGACAATCATTCCTACTGCGGTAATACCGGAAATACCAATGGCAAACTGGTAGATGCGGACAAGATAATCCTGAATCTTTGTTTGGTCGGTGACGGCTCCGGTCGACGCCTTATCAAACCCAGGTACACCGCTGATATAAGGGGGTGAATATTCAAGCACGGTGGGCGCATCGGCCGCGAGAATAAACGAGGGCACAATGATTATACAAGCGACGATAAGAGCAAAGATTATTTTTTTATTCATATTATTGCGTCTTCTGAACCGCATATACATAGTTATCATAGCGGTTGATGAAATACGTCGATGTGCCTCGGGTTCGTACGTTCTGCGCATCAAGCGCGGGCGCATTCGAGGAATCGCCGCTTAGTATAAGCCTATCCCCTCCTGTTGTGAGGTCAAGGCGGTACAAATCATCGCTTGTGTAGATCTTTTTCATAAGGTAATCATCGGGCATAGAGTTGCCGGAGGAGAAGAGAGAGTTATTCTTAGGGATAAAGCAGTAGGCCGCAGCGCTTGTGCCGTCGCATTTTTGCGGAAGCGTTATATATGGGAATGGTTGTGCCATGCTGAGCGAGCGGTTCAAAATTGCAAAGTTGTTCGGCGAGTAGAAGCGGAAGAGAACATCGTTATTGCTTCCCGGAACGAGCGTGAGCCCGTTTGCGGGGTTAAGGACCTGAGTGAGCGCGTTTGTTTTAAGGTTCAAAAGCCAGACATGCGACTGCGCCAATGAGGATGGACGCTCCATAATATAGAGCTCATCAATCGATTTAATAGCGAACGTTACACTATTGAAGCGGAAATCTTTCACAATGGTTTTAATATCATACGGGGTCTTTGAGAGAGTAATATAGGTAAGCGCAACATTATTTCCCGCTGCTCTTGTGGTCGCAACAACGCCGTCGTCAGATATGCCCCACGTTGCAGTAATAACATTCGAGGGGAGCGGCCTCCAAGCCTTATCCTGGGCATCGAACACGGCCCATTGGGGGGAGGCGGCATTGCCGAATGCCACAAGCGCCTTGCTTCCTGAGGGAGAGCCCTCAAGCCTCATCACTCCTTTTACTTCTTGTTTTAACACGTCCGTATCCGGCCCTTCTTTTGCGGACATTACATAACCGTCGTTCGTAAGATAGTACACATCGTTTGAATTTTTCGACGTCCAATATCCCACAACAGGACCATCGGAGAGTTTTTTCAACACATATGTGTCCCCCGCGCCCGCAGCGGGCGGAAACGTGGTCGGCGGCGTTGTGGTTTGCGCCGTACCGTTTTCAGTGGGGGTTGTCCCTGTGGTGCCCGTGGTGCCCTGAATCTCGCCTGTAGCGGGTTGTTCTGTGGGCGCGGCCTGCTCAAGGGGCACAACTCCTCCGCGGAAGAAAATCGCATAGGCGATAACCCCGACCACAATGAGGAAGAGTATGAGAAGGATGGTGATTTGCCGTCTGGTCATGGGTTGGGAGTGTTATTTTACAAATATTTCAGTGAGAAGCTTCACAATCTCGAATGGATTATTTCGGTTCTGAATGTACGAGTTCACCGTCACGGTCCGCTGGTCATCCGTATATGGGGTGCCGACGTTTACTGCCAGCAAATTATCGCTTCCCGTATTTTGTTTAAGGTCGCCGATTTGCCAACTGAAGATGAAATCAGTTATTGAGGCGGCATTAAAGAAATACGGAACGCTTACAAGATTCGCAACGCTTCCCGCAGGAACCGTCTTGTCGGGATACGGTACCTCGAGCACCGCGACGGGGGTTACGACGGGGATGCGTACCGTTTGCTCTGCTGGTGCGCCATTTATGGTTGCCGCTACGCGGATAAAGTGCGAGCCCGCATCGGTGTCCTCGGCATTAAACGAGGTTTCCTTAAGTCCCGTACCGATATCAAAACGGTCGCCGTCTTTGTACCACGAGATATCGGTTTTAGAGAGATCGATAAGTTTTCCATCAACAGTGCCCTCGACTGAAACGGTTACGGGTGTGGTGGGCGACGGAAGCGCTCTCCCCTCAAAATTGATGGGGTAATAATTGTTGGCTTTCCACGTAATAATGAGTTGGGGTGTTCCCGCGGCGTGCGCTGAAGTGAGTAATGCAATAAAGAGCGCGAGCGCAAGGGTAATAATAGTGGTAAATTGGCGCATGGGTTATAGCTTTGCAATAGTACCCGCGACATTCGCAGTCGACTCAACAATGGCGAATTTCTCAGGATTGTTTTCCATATAAGTACTCACGAGAAATGTTGCGGTGGTCGTCGGGAGAAAGGGTATCGCTTGGACCGCAATCGGAATAAGATAGCGCCCCGCGAGCGAATCGGTAATCTTCGCCCCTTTAATTGTAAACCAGAGAGAGAAGAGGAGCCACGTGAATGCATGAACGACGGCGCCAAGAATACCCACACTGAGCGCGCTCGCGATTGCGGCAAGTAGGTCGATAACCAGCGCAAGCAGCACGCCAAGAATAATTTCCACAAGAGAAAATAGTTTCTCGTCCATAGCCTTATTTTTGCAGCCCCTTGGTTTCGAGCATCTGTTCGGGGTTTGTGGTAATAATCTGGTCTTCGGTGTAGGAGGCAATAATCTTTATTGCGACGTGTTTTGCGCCCGCAAAGAACAAACCCTCTCCCACCCCCGCCTCGAGGAGGAGTGCGCGCTCGCCATCCGTAAGGTCGAATGTTTTTGCGACCGCCTCGATAGAGCTCGGCGACTGCTTCATGAGAATCTGCATGGCGGAGTTGGTTACAATCGGCCGGCCGTATTCTGATTTCAAAAAGTCTTCCACGTCCTGCGTGATGGTTGTGATACCGAGGAAGTACTTGCGCGCGCGCTTCACAAGACCGAAAAGGAATGAGGCGCTGTCCTTGAACTTCATCATAATCCACGCTTCATCGACGAAGAGAAGGCGCTGTTTGAGTTCCGAGCGGATAAGGTTCCACACGAAGTTCAAAACGATGTACATCGCGATGGGGCGCAACTCTTCTTCGAGGTCGCGGATGGAGAAAACAATAAGACGGTTCTTAATATCAACGTTCGTGGGAGCGTTCGTGAAGCCCGCGTATGAACCGTGAGTGAATTTTTCCAAGCGTTGTGCGAGAGTGCGGCCGCCTTCCGTGTTCTGCAAAATAACCTGAAGATCTTCAAGCAACGGCGGATCGATTTCTTTCGTCACACCGAAATTTTCAGCAGTGATGTCGCGCGACGCATAGGTGTCGGTGATAACCTTGTCGAGAATCGCGTCTTCCTCGGGTGTGATGGTGCCGAGCATAAGCTTCAAGAGTCCGGTGAGGTTTAACACGTGCGACTTAAACACGTCGCCGGGCTCCTCCCCTTCGGGAATAATAGGGATATCGAACGGGTTGATGTGGCTCGGCGAGGTAAGCGAAATCTTGAAGTAGCTTCCCCCCACGGCATTCGCGAGGTTTTGATACTCGTTTTCAGGGTCAATGACGATGACGTTCGTGCCCGTCATAAGCGAGCGGATAATCTGGAGTTTCGTGGTATACGATTTGCCCGCGCCGGACTTCGCGAAAATGACTTGGTTTGCGTTTTCAAGCGAGAAGCGGTCGAAAATAATGAGGCTGTTATTGCTCATATTGATGCCGAAGAGAATCCCCTTCTCTGAGCTCAAATCAGGAGAAACGAACGGGAAGAGCGATGAAGCAGATCCCGAGTTTAACGGCGTGTGTATCTGGAGTTTGTCTTCGCCGAGGGGCAATGTGGAATCAAATCCTTCAAGCTGTTTAAAAAGCGAGGGTTTGATGTAGACAAGCTTGCCTTCAAGAACGTTTGAAACCTGGCCCTCGATTTTAGTGAGCGCTTCAAGCGTCTGCGCATACACGGTGATATAGACGCCAACCTTAAAAAGTTTTTCACGCGCTTGGAGGAGCGCATCGCGCAATGTCTCGATATCCTGGAATGCAGTTTCGAGCATCGGATCGCGGACCAAGCCCTTTGACTGCTTCTCGTTAAGCTCCGACTCCACCTGCGCAACCTTCTTGCGAAGATTTTGGAGCGCGAGCGAGGTATCCATGGGATGCATAAAAATGGAAACGTCCATCATTTCCGCCATATTAATAATGGGAGAAAACCAGCCCGTCATTACAAAGCGCGGATACGTGAAAATGAAAAGCGTCTTCGCATAGTAGTCGCCGATTTTTACGTAGTTGGCGTTTACCTCGAGCCCAGACGGCGCGATGATGTTCGGAAGGTCCTGCGGCGATGGCTTATAGAGTTGCGGTATCTTTATCTTCATTGTTTTTTGGTAATTTCGAGCCCCTTCTTCTCTTGGAGTTGCGGGTTATAGAGATTGTAGAAGAGTTCGATGATCTCCTCGTCGCTCAAAGGGGTTGCCCGAAGACCGATTTGCTCGATGCCGTTTGAAATTTCCGTGACGCGCAAATCAAGCTGCTCGATTGCGGCGTGCTCCGATTGCTGTTTTTGCACATCCGCGGACTGGGGTTTGTTAAACATGCTGAGAATGTTATCCATTCCTCCTGCAGCCGTTGTTGTGGCGCCATCGTAAGGAACTATCGCAAAAAAAGTTTTATTGATAATAGCATTCTGCTCCACAAAAGAACGGATAAACTCGATGTACTCGGCAATCTGAATTTTGAGGAGTTCGTTCTCTTCCTTCTCCAGCCGTTCGCGCATCCGCTCAAGGTACGTTTCGATGTTGACCTTGCGGGAGTGAATAAAGAACTGCACCGGAAAATCAATCGTGTTGATGAAGTTCTGGAACATCGAAAGGATGGCGGTTTGTTCCGCCTCGGATTTAAGGTCGAAATTGACGCCGCTCACAATAAGGATTTTGCGCATGCCTCCCTGCTTCAGGTAGACAACGCCGTTGCGCACCTCTTTAATATCAACGAATTGTTGTGTGGGAAGGCTTACTTCTGGCATATACGTATATTGTACCGCATTTCTATCCTCCTGCGTTAGTGAATTTCACGCAAAACTCGCACCGCACGTTAGTAATCGATGCGTTTTGCTACTTTCTGCTCTCCGGTAAGATAGGAAACAACCTGATAGCGTTCTTTTGGCTGATTCGGCGCCTCGGTTCCTCCGCGGAATATCTTTCCGGTCGTTACGCCGACGGCGATATTCTTCAACTTGTCAGAAATGCTGATATTCTGGCGAATCGTTTGTATTTTTTCGAGGTCAGAAATATCAAGGGTGGTCTGTTGCATCGCCCGTTGCCAGACGTATCGCCTCGGCTTCCACATATATGAAAAGCCCGCGACGAGAATTTCGGGCAAGTTTTGCCCATTAATCTTTACGAATGCGAGCGCGGCCGCGGTGCCCATAATAACGGCGGAAAATAAGAGCCACACGATAAATGTAAATAAGTAGAAGAGTCCGAAGGAAAGTCCGCCCGCAACCGCGAGATAGCCGAATTGTTTTATGGTGAGTGGACCGACAATTTTTGCCTCCTCCTCAATAAATTGTGGTATCTGGAATTGTGCCATGATGGGTTCTCGCTATCTCAGATGAATTATGTTTCCATCAAGCGCGGGTTGTGCCGTGTTATTCGCTGCCGCGGGCGTTACGGTAATCGGCCCCCATGGAGCTGAAGGAGGAACGCTATTGGATACAATTGCATCCATTCGTTTTGGTTCGGCCGCACTAACCGAAAGCGGGTTAATACCCCACATAAGCGGACTCTTTTTTTCCTCGGGCACGATAGGCCTCGGTGTCGTCGCGGGTATAACAGGAGCGGGCGTCTTGGGTACGATAGGCGTTATGAGTGTGGGTACATCAGGGTTAATCGATTGCGGAATCGGGGTTATGGGAGCGGGTTGTGCTGCTGTGGCGGGTTTCGTATCTAATGAAACCCTCTTGAGTGCTTCGAGATTGATAAATTCAGAAACGGGTCCTGAGCGTCCCGCGCCCGTTGCTTGGCTGAACTCGCCATAATGAACCACCCGTTTCATCTCCTTAGGTTCTTCTTTTTTTGTGGTCCAAGGAACGCCAAGCGGAGTTTCAATTTTCGCTTGCACGCGGGGCGCTTCGGCGTTTTCAGAAGATGATGCAAATGTATTAAAAGACAACGCAGGTTTTTTACCCGTTGACTTGAGTTCCGCGCGTTCAAAGAAGGGAGTTTGTTTTTGGAGTACTGCCGGAGCCCCCTCTTGTATATCTACCGCAATGGGCCGTATGGGAGCAGGCGCGGCGGCGGGTGCGGGCTCTTCTTGTGCGGCAATCGTAAATGAAGTTATCAGCATCGGCGCCTCAGCCGTTTCAGACTCTGCACTCGCCCTTTCTGTTGTTTCCTCCTGCGTCGTTGCGGCGGGCGGATTATATGCAGCGACAAGCTCCTCTTTTAAAGACTCAAAAATCCTGTTGTTGAGCTCGTTGGCAAGCACGCGCGCGTGTTCGTGGTTAAGGAAAAGCTCCTCGCGAAGTTCGTGAACGAGTTCGCTTGTGGATATAAATCCAAGCAATACCAATGCGACAAGTTGCTCGAGTACAAGGGATTTATTCTCATCAAGATACTGGCTCTTGCTGATATCCGTTATTATCTTCCGCGTCTGCTCTGAGTCCGCCGCCTCCCGCAGTTCGTCGGGGACAGTGTTGTAACGGTTATTGATTGCTTGTTCAGTTATGCGTGAGTAGTCCATTGTTATAGTGCGCGCGTTCTGCGACTATCTTTCTTCTATGTTGTCGTCCACTCACCGGAATATTGTTGGCCACCCTGTGATTGCGGAGGTTTCTTTGCCGTGTCGGTTGCTTTTGTGAGCTCAGTATCGGCTTCAGCGATAAGATTATCAATCGCAGTATTTATTTCTGTTGTGGCAAACTTGTTGTCATTCGCCTTTTTCCTCGCCTCTATGAGGGCGGTCTTATGAGCATCCCACTGAGCCGCCGTTTTCGGTTTCTTGGTTGAAAGCGAGCGCCACGTTTTCAGCTCGTTCTTAATCGCGGTAATGGTGGCATCATTGGCGTGCGGGTTAGACAGGTTCGGTGTATATGTTCCCGCAGCGATGTCCTTATCAACCTGACTCTGCAAGGTATCAAGTGTTTGCTCCAATGCAAACTGAATAGGTCTTACCTCCTTAGCGTCAGAAATTGAATCGAGGGCGCGACGTGCGCGTGAGAGCTGCGCATCAAAGTTCGCAGTATTGGCGCGCACATTATGCTTTTCATCGAGACCGAGTTTTTGTATTATTTCGGTTCTTCGTTTTTGGATACGGTCGATCTTTTTATTGAGCGCTTCCTCATCTTTCGGTTCAATCTTATTCTCTACCTCGTTAATCTTTCTCTCGTAGTACGCGAGTTTAGTCTTAAGATCTTCGACGTGTTTCTTATCGCCTGGCTCGGCGACAATCTTAGCCCGGAGATCTTCTATGTCCTTATCGCCGCCATTGAGAAGCGCCTCAAATGCCCCAATCTTCGCTAACTGGTCATTCAGCGTGCTGTCTTCCATGGTCTCGGTCTTCTTCTTAATGGCGTTTGCAATCGCCTTCTTATGGAACGAAGTGTCACCGCCACGCGATTGGAGCGTATTCATGTCTTTCTTGAGATTTTCTTCCCTCTTGCCCCAATCCGACGACGTCTTCGGTTCCTCGCCGTACCGTTTCTCGAGCGCGCCTTCTGTGGTCTTGATTTGCGCCTCAACGTCCGCCATTGCTTTCGGCGAGAATGTTCCCGCGCTCTCCAGGCTCTTCTTGCGCCTAATAAGATCTTCGCGGTCTTCGAGCAATTCATTTTGTGACTTATCTTCGAGCTTGCGCGGTCTCTCAGCTGGTTTGTATAACCCCGTAGCGCCCGCTGCGCCACCCATGAGAGAGCTCATGAGTCCTGTATGTTGCACTTTCGGCGCGGTTGCAAGTTTTTCCACGCGATCTCCCGCGCGCTCAATGGAGCCGGCGGCGCCCTTTAAGCCAATCCTTCTCAATCCGCTTCCCACAGCGGCGGCGCCCTTTGCCGCCCCGCCGCCCACTCTTGATGCGGCAAGGTTTTGTCCAAACTGCCGCGCTCTCGCGCTTGCAAAAGTTTTTGTGCCGCTCCACAATCCGCTCGCGGCTCCCATTCCCGCCGCCCCAACCTTGCTGCCGGTTTTCTGAGCCATAATAAGCCCGCCAATAAGAATGCCGCACAGGACGATGCCTTGGGTGCCTTGCTGCATTATGGTTGCGAATATGTTATTACTCC
>JAKAHO010000001.1:2224-59615 GCA_021814835.1 bacterium | reverse complement strand
TCTTCGCGTTTCTTCCTTTCCCTTGAGGATGACCTTATGCGCATCTTCGGAGGCGATAAAATTAAAAGTCTTATGCAGGCAATGAGTTTCCCCGAGGAGATTCCTATTGAATCAAAGATGGTTTCGCGCGCGGTGAATACCGCCCAGCAGAAAGTGGAGGGAAATAATTTCGATATCAGGAAGCACTTACTTGATTACGATGATGTGTTGAATAAACAGCGTACCGCGTTATACGCGAAGCGTTCCGCATATTTGGAGGCGGGCGAGAAGGGAGAAGTATTGCCGCTCATTCGCGAGGCACTTACGCATTTTGTGAGCCTGATGGAGCGGGAGCACGCAACACAAGAATACGCGGCTGACCGCACGAAACTGGTTGAAGAGGCGCGCACTCAATTAAAAGAAATTCCCGAGACGCTCGACACGTCGCATTCCATACTTATCGCGCAGCACCTTACGCGCATTTTGGATACGCTTTGGATTGATCACCTTGAGTACCTCGATTCTTTGAGGGAATCGGTGAATATCCGCGCGTACGGCCAACATGACCCGCTTGTTGAGTACAGGAGGGAAGCGCACATACTCTTTCAGCGTCTGCAGATGAATTTCGAGCAGTACGCATTCAACTCCGTTTTCCAGTTGTTTGCACTCGATACCTCAAAGATGCAGACACGGGAGGAAAAGAAGGAAGTTGCGCCCCGCCCTGCGGGAGACGAGAAGATCGGCAGAAATGACCCGTGCTGGTGCGGAAGCGGGAAGAAGTATAAGAATTGCCACGGGAAGTAAATAAAAAGAGCCACACGTCGTGGCTCTTTTGATTCAATTACTGTTTCTTCGCGCGCTCGATGGGGACGCGGTGGGCATGCGTGTAGTTTGGCCCAGTGGGCGGGTCGCACTTCTCGCAGTAGGGAACCCGCGTGGGTCCGATGCCGAAGCCGTCATCCCCAGGGTCGAGCGAGCCGTCTGGGTTCAGGTAAAAGAGGTTCGCGAAACCGATTCGAATCGCGCCTCCGCATCCCTTGTGTACTAGGTGGCCGTCCCTAGGCTCGCACTCGTTTATCTCGAAGAGGTCAATGAGCTCCCCAAACTCTTCAAGTGTTACAGGTTCGTTTATCAGCTTCACTGTGCGCCCCCTTAGAAATCTAGGTGAAGATTCGTCTCAGGATGGCAGATGCGCCACCGAATGTTGCCTCCGCGTCCACCGAGACATTGAATGTGTTCGTGCATCGCGCTCAAGCTTTGCGAAACTCCATTCACGTGCAAGTCCACAGCTCCCGCAATTTGCCGAGTTGTTGCTTCGTTGCCTAACCGCTTTAACGCGGCAAGAATTTCCCTCTGTCGAGGCTTTAGCGCCATGCGTATCTCCTTTGAAATAACTAAAAGCACTATATAATAGAATAGAAACGAACGCAAAAATATGCGATTATTTGATGGAAAAAAAGCAGAAAACGCGAGAGTGTGGATGATGCGTGCGGCAGATACTGCCTTCAGCGCTTTACGCGTTATATCACTATGAAATTGTGCATAGATAATTCAAGGGGCGGCAGGGGCGTGTTTGCGGGAGCGCCAATACGAAAAGGCGAGTGTATTATGGCGTTTAATGGAAGATTGATATATTCCGATGAATTACCGGAACCGTACGAAAGCGTTGATGATCATTATGTGCAGATTGGAAAAGACAGTTATATGGGCCCCTCCGGCGGATTGGATGATTTTGTAAACCATTCATGCGACCCTAATTCGGGTCTTGTTATTACAAATACAAGGGTTGAATTGGTCGCTATACGCGACATAAAGAGCGGGGAGGAGATTACATGGGATTATTCGACGACGATGTATGGGGATGATTGGAAAATGAATTGTCAGTGTAATAGTGTTTATTGCCGACACGTAGTGGGTAATTTTATTGATTTGCCGGATGAAATAAGAAAAAAATATATTCAACTCGGCGTAGTTCCGAGTTACAATCTATAGATATGAAGTTATTGCAGGGCGTTTATGCGGCCGATGCAATCCGTTGGATGAACGCTGCGGCTGATACCGCGAGGAAGGCAAAATGTTTACGCGCGAAGTGCGGTTCGGTTATTGTGAAGGACGGCGAGGTAATAGGAACGGGCTATAATGCACCGCCCCTCGACGCCGAATGCAATCGGATGTGCAATGCAACCCATACGAATGGGAAGCCGAAGTATGATGCGACATGCTGTATGCATGCAGAGTGGCGGGCAATCTTAGATACGCTTAAACATAATCCAGAAAAGATTTACGGTTCCGCGCTCTATTTTGTGCGCGTGGATAATACGGGCGCTGTATCGCGTTCGGGGAAGCCGTATTGCACGGTGTGCAGCAGACTTGCGCTGGATGCGGGCATCGCAACATTCGCGCTCTGGCACGAAGAAGGAATCGGGGAGTATCCGACTGTTGAATACAACACATTATCGTACGAGTATCGCCACGTTGCATAAAAAATACTCCGCGAAATGCGGAGTATTTTTTTATCTGCTCTTTCGCTAGAATTTAACGGGTTACCGAGATGGTCGTCGATGCTGCTGTCTCAAGCTGCGCCCGAGGAGCCGAAACCGTTACTCTGCCTGTCGTGGGGTCCTTTACCACCTGGTAGAGCGTGTCCGTTGCTGTGCCGCCATCAGGATCCGTCGGCATAACTGAAACGTAGGTCGGGACGATGCAAGGCTCTATGTTGGGTAGTCCCCCTCCTGAACCGATATCGAGAGCTGTGCTGGTCGGAAGCGAGGCTGTTGCGCACGTGAATACGCCCTTGTTATCCGCCATATTCTGACCGATGGCGTTCAAGATGGTGTTCACATTGCTCCAACGCTGTGTGTTTCTGGCCTGCGCAAACTGACGTGCCGGGTTAATGGCGACGATAACGACTGCTGCCAAGATGGCGATGATACCGATAACGACCAAAAGTTCGATAAGGGTGAAACCTGATTGATGTTTATTCATTTGATTTGTATTAGATTCTGATTATTTTCTGTTGCTGTAATTGCCGTTTACTCGACCTTTCTCCCGCCTTACTCTTGCTCACACGGAAATTCAGCAATAGTAATGGACGTTTACGCCTTTAATTATATCAGATTTTACGCCCCTTGAGAGAAAGTGCGTGTGGATAAGCCCCATACTTACTTTATTTCTTCCCAAGAAATGACTTGATACGTGCTTGCAGCAAGCGGGAAGCTGGGAGGGGGCGCGTAGAGGAGGTTGGAGTCGTAGGCGATATTACGCGTGGCATAGCCCGTGCCGTCGGTATAGGCGAATCCGTAGCGGTTGTAGGACATAAGCGAGCCGTAGAGCGTGAGCAGGGTGCGTTTATAGCCCGTGCCGCAGGAGGAGCCGTAATAAAACCTGCCCGCGCGTCCGTTTTGAGCGATGAGGGCGCCGTCGATTCTCAGAGTGTCGAGGCCGTTCAGACCCACATTGAAGTTATTTTGCGCGATAAGCGCCAACGCGTCTCTGCCGTCATAATAGGTATAGGTAAGATTATTATTTACTGTTATCGACGCACGCGTGGCGGGGCTGTCGGGGAAGCGTGCGGCGCCTATGGTCAGTCTTCCTCCAACCGTATTCAACTGCCCCTCAATCCATAAATCGTCTTCGACGAAGATAAGGTTGTTTGTCGGGTAGGCATACGTCTTCACAAAGGTTTCTCCTCCTGTCGCTTTTATGCTCCACGTTCCCCAGCCCGTTTGCGCAGCGGCATTTGTGCAACCACTGGGAGCCGCGGCGAGCGCGGTGATTTTATAGAGGTCAAACGTTCCGTTTGTTTTTAAAATTATGTGATACCCCTTTGCGCCTGACGGGCCTATATATACCCCCGTGGAAGACGCATCCGCCTTTATTTGGGTGAGGTTCGCAGTGATGCCCGCAAAATCAATCGCAGGCGCGGAGAGTTGCCTACCCGTCAAAAATACATCGGGTCTATTCATGAGCGGGTTTGGAGGGGCCTCAAGCGGTCTCCACGTGTCATTTACTCCCGTCGAAGGCGGAACATTTACGTGCGTGTGTACGCCATACTCAACGTTTCCTGTATGGTCGGGGTCATCGTATGAATTCAAACCGCTTGAGACAATATTGTGAGCAATGCCGTCGAAGCGAATGCCGCCGTTTGTCTGGATGGCCCCGTAGACCTCGGTGCCCTGTCCGAAACGGACGTTATCGTTTATTCCTGCGGCAAATTTTGTAAACGAGGGGATACCCATTCTTACTTTAAGAATTTTGGATATCTTCGGATCTTCAGTAATGAGGCCCGTTGATTGTATGGTGACGATTGTTGAGCCCTGGCTAGGAGGTGTGATATCCAAAATGAACTGACCGACTTGATTGCCGCTCTTATCGGAATAAATATGCGTGTAGGGACCCGCGCGGCCCGTGCCGTCCTGAAAATCGTGCGGGTCGTGCGCCAGATGCCAGCGATAATACTCAATGCCAGCTTCCGCAATCTGTTCAGCGCTGAAGCGTTCGCCTGAGCGGATGACGGCGTCGCTCACGGCGTATCCCCAAGACAAAAACCCGGTCAAAAGAATCGTCGCGATTGTCGAGAACATTATTATCTGAAGGGCAATCTGTCCGCTTCTGTCTTTATATATGCGCATAGATTAAAAAAGTATACGTATGTTTCTTGGAGTAATCTTGAGGTCGGCGTAAAGGGGAGTTGCCTGATTGCTTTGCTGAACCGCTACCGAAAAACCTATTACTTTTATTTTTGAAATATCAACCGGCGTCGCCATCGGCGCCTCTGTGCCTGTGTAACTCGAGTCATAATACGAAAAGATTGATGAGGTTGAGACAATGTTATGGAGCGCGTCAACGACTACTTCGTTTGCCTGATTGTACGCAAGCGGATTGCCCGTGGGAATAACAATGCCCCTCTGGAGCGTAGAACTGCTCATAAAGTATCTGATTTGTTCGTATATTCCGTTGCCGTATATATCGGCAAAGAATGTGATACTGCTTGAGCTCACGGCCGCTATCGGATACCCGCCGAGGCTCGAGTAGTTCATCGTACGCAGATTCATACTCATATCGGAAAGTGTGAATTGAAGTTCCTGCTGGGTGCCTAGTGCGGGCGATAAATAGTTTTGAAAATTGAGCACATTCAAGACATAGCCGCCGATAAAAAGTGTGACACCCACAAGAATTGCAACTGAAACAAGCAGTTCAATGAGCGTCATTCCCGAGTTCGATACGTGCCGCAATTGTCCGTTAGTTTCTTTTTTCATAGCGCCATTCATTAATCAGGCATTTGATTTTTCTTGATGACCGCCATAATCGCCGCAAGCATAATCATAAAGAGTCCGAAGCCTGCGACCGAAAAGAGAACTGTGTCACTGCCGATGTTTTCGAGGAATGAGCCCTTGGGTATTGCTTTGAAGTTTACGGGCTGTGCTATTTTTTCAAATGAACCATTGCGGTCCGCATATGCGATTGCGCGGTATTCTCCCGGCTCGAGGTCGCCGACATTGACCGAAGAAGCATCGCCATCGGTTGTTACCTGCTTCACCAGCTTTTGGTTCATATTGAAGATATCTATCCTGTATCCGCGTGCATTGCCGCCGATACCCGGGGCCCAGGTAAATGTCGCGGTAATATCGCCGCTTGTCCCTGCGGTTGTTACTCCGAGCGAAGAAGATGCGGTATTTTGGTTTGCCATCGCGCCCGAAGAACTTGCGGTAAAAGCATTCTGAAGCGTATTAGGATTGGTGACGGGCTGGGGCGCCGTAGACGTAGGGGTTGGAGTCGGCGTAGGCGGTTGGTTTGGATTTTGCGTTGGGACTGCGGGAGTTATAAACGAGAGCAGAACGCCGTCCAGCGAGCTCGAGTAACTGTCGGCGATGATAATCGCGTAATAGCGGGTGCTTGGCGTCAGAATATTGCCGGTGGTCATTGAATGTGCGAGTTCGAATGTGTTGTCGCCGAGACGTGTAACGACATTCGCGCCTGCGGGGTCGGTGCTCACAAGGACCCTTGATGCGGAGGGGATATCGGTGTTCCACGTGAATTGCGCAGAAGTTGGCATGAGCGCAAACACTTGCGCGTTTGAAATAATGGATGAAGTGGCAACGGGAGCCGTTGATGTCGCGCCTGTTGTATATATTTGGAAGCTACCGGTTTTCGAGCTGTCGAACGAACCTGTTATTGTCGTAAGGTTGCCCCAGAAATCGCGCACATAGAGCTGATAGTCGTAGGTGATATTCGGAAATACGGGAATAGTGAAACTGCAGGGGAGGACGCTATCAACGCAGAAATTATAATTACCCGAATAGCTTCCCGTCTCGATATCGACAATGCCGCCCGTGTTGTACGTGCTTCGGTAATCGATCTTGTAGTCTACGGGCTCATTTGCGTTCAGCGCCACTGTCATTTGGTTTGCGTTCGGTGCGGTGAAGGAAAGTCCCGAAACCGCCGGCGCTGTTGCGTCGGTGCTCATTTCATAGAATGCGGCTTTAAATACATAAGACTCTTCGGTCGCATCAAGATATGCCGAGCGCATTACGGGGTCGGCATTAAGAAGGGCCGATGCGTTGTGGAGCAGTAAGTCCACGCCGCTCACATAATAGATTTTTAATTGCGGCATTGTGGTCCACATTTTTAATTTATATACAGCAGTGCTTGTCGTCATGACATTTGCGCCGAGGTTGAGGTGCGTGCGCGTACCGCCCCACTTTGGCGCGAGCGTGCTTACCGTGACCGATTGGGAGGCGAGTATGCTGTCCGTGCTGTCCAGCAGCGCAAAATGAAGCGTCCCCGTGCTTCCTGTGTTATCGAGCCAGACATCGAATCCGCTCACAAAATCATTGTTCGGACGGAATGATTGGTACACCGCGCCGAATGCAGCGACATTTATTGCGCCCGATGTTGTGTATGACGACGCTTCATAATAATTTTGTTCAGTTTGTGCGGACGCGAAGAGGGGAGACGCGAGAAGGAGTACCGCGACAACCAACAGATATTTATTTTTTAATATGTGCGTATGCATTATGGTCGTGCCATTTGGACGGCGTATTCCTGCCAGTCGCTTGAGACGGCGACGTTCGAACTCGTTGCGGTCACGTATCCCGTTTTCTGAATGGCAATTGAGTAGATTCCCGTCGAGAGCCCGTTAAAAAATGCCTGACCTCGTGGAATGCAGTCGGAGGAATGGTTAAACGAAATGTCACGAAGTTCGGGGGTATAGTTTGTGTCGGCTGTCTGCATATACACCTTATAGCGCACGTAGCGGTCGCCGTTGCTTCCCGTGTTAATGAGGTCGCCTGAGTTTGTGTAATAACTTGCGGGCGTTCTATCGGGTCCCGTGAAGTTCCATGTTGCGTTATCGCTGTTTGTCGCAATCTGGAATTGAAGGCTGTTTGCACCAGTTTGGGGAGGAACAACTGATGTCCAGAAAAATTCAAAGAATTGCGAGCCAGTTCCGCCGATGTCATACGTGTCCGAAATGAGCCACTCGCTTGAGGTCGGGTACGCGCCTGCCGTTTTTGCCAGCGTTAAGGCCCCCGGAATCGATGTGGTATCAATATTTCCGCTTTGCGAAGAATAGCCGCTGCTCGTCCAGTCTGTGCGGGTAAACGTATCTATTCCCGTGTAGAGCGTTTTTGTGAATGTTCCTTTGGTGAGGGTCACTGCAGCGCCGAAAAGGGGCTGACTGTTTTCATCGCGCAACGTTACGAGGAGCGATGAGGGGCTTTTTGGCTGAAGTATCATACTCACATCTGTCGAAGTTGCGGGCGCAATGTTTACCGGAAGCAGGGGAATGCTGCCCGTAAGGTCATATCCGACATTCGTATTCAGAAATGAATAAATGTCCCATTCGAGATTGCTGAGCGTTGCATTGCCTGCGCCATCAGTCGTTCCACTTCCTGAGTACTTCAGCACATCAGGACTCGTCCCGATAAGCTTTGAGCCGCTCACCGAGTAGGTACTGTTTGCGACCGCGCCGCACGTGCGATTGCGCGTTTTTATGTTCGCAGTGCTCGTTTTATCGATCGCGAAGCTTACCGAGGTGATTTGCTGTTTCGCAACCGTCGCGTCGGTTTTCAGCGGATTTGGGTTTGCTACACCCCCTAATGGATAGGTTTGGTCGGAAGAATATCCCGTTTTGCTTACTTTAATGTTGTAGCTCATTGTGCTTGTCGGAAAATCGAGGAGCGCCAAGAAACCGCTATTATTTGTGGTGTCGTTTACGAGAATATGGGGCGTGACCGTATTATTCGTAACGGTGACATTCGCATTCGCTACGGGTTGTCCGTATGCGTCAAAGGTATTTATGAAAATTGAGCCGTTGTTGCTCGCGGTTTCGAGGCCGGTGTTCGGGGCAACCGTTGTGGTGACCGTTGTCGGATTGAAATTGAAACAGATATCAATGCGGCACGTGGCGGTGAGTTCGACAATTTTATAATCTGCGGGGCTTGTGTCGGGAGGCGTACTCGTCGCGTAGCCGTCAAACGGGTCATCAACTGAACGCACGGTAACCGAAAGCAGAAAGGGGATTCCCGCCTGAAAGACGGTGCTCGTCGCGGGAATTTTTCCTGCGGGGTACCCGCCGATTGTTCCCACATCTTCAAACTTCATTCCGCGGATGGTCTCAAGTTCGTTCTGCAATGCGGAAACGGCGATGGTCCGCCACTGATTTTTTACGATTGAGTTTAATATGTTCGCGTACACGCCGTAGATGCCCAGACTCACAATTGAAAAAAGCGCGATGCCCACCATTATCTCGATAAGCGTGAATCCGCTTTCGGACGCGTGCGGGTGAGAAGCGGACCTCTGTGATGGCGTGGTCGTCATGTGTGGTAAGGCGCGCTGCGTGTACAATTTACCGGTTCAGCCCCTGTGAGACTTGATATATCGGGGTAACGACGGAGATGGCAATAAATCCGACGACGATACCCATAAAGACCATAAGGACGGGCTCGAGAATAGTGGAAAGGTTCTTTGCTGCGTCATCAACTTCTTTTTCGTAAAATTCGGAAAGGTAGACAAGGTTTTCGCTGAGGTTGCCTGTATTTTCTCCGACTGCGACCATCTGCGACACCATACCCGGAAAGATGCGGGAACGCCGTTCAAGGTGCACAGAAATTTCCTCGCCTTTCGTAATCGCGACCGCGATCTCTTTCAGTTCTTTTTTATAGACAAGGTTTGCGGTCGTGTCTGCGGTAATAGAGATTGCTTCGACGACTTTGATGTCGCTCTTCAACAGTAAGCCGAATGTTCTGCAAAAATTTGAAACGTTGTAGTTCACTACCATCGTTCCCAAAATGGGAACGTAGAAAAGACTTTTGTCCCACACATAGCGTACCGATTTCACTTTAAGGAGAAGCCAGAAGGCGATAATAAACACTACGAGGCCGTCAAAGAGATATACGCCGTTCACCGCCATAAAATCACTGACGCCCATAAGAATTTGCGTCGTCATCGGCAGGGGAATGTTCAAGCTTTTGAACACGGGCGTTATTTTGGGAAAAATATAAATGGTGAGTACGCCCGCGATACTGAAGGTGACGAGCACAATGATTACGGGGTAGATAAGCGCGCCGACTATTTTTTTGCGGAGCTCGAGGCTCTTGTTCAGTTCAAGTGCAAGATAGTTCAGGTTTTCGTATAGCACGCCGCTGTTCTCGCCGACGCGGATGATGTTGATGGCGAAGTCGCCGAATATATTACGGAACTTTTCAAGCGCCGCCGAAAGGAACTGGCCGTTTGATACCTCCGTCATCAGAGAATCGAGAATTTTTACCATCGAGCGCGAGCGCGCCTGCTTTTTCAACATTTTCAGGCTGTCCAAAATAGACATTCCTGCCTTTATCATCATCGCGAGATGTTTGGAGAAAATTATCTGTTCCTGCGTTGAAATGTTGAGAAAGAGCTTGTTCATCCCGTTAGAGTTTTACAATTATTATTTTTTTAATTATCACTTTTTTCTTTTTTTAGTTGTTAATATGTCGTGCTTATAAAAACTCTAACGGGATTCATCGGGTAGGTTATTCGTGAATGACTCTCAGGACTTCTTCAATCGTCGTTACGCCCTCAAGCGCTTTTCCGAATCCGTCCTCAATCATCGTTGTCATGCCTTTGCTGAGCGCAATTTTTTTGATTTCTGAGGCGTCCGCTTTTCTCACGAGCGCTTTGCGGATGTCATCGTCGACGTCCAGCACTTCGTGAATACCGATACGGCCGTAGTAGCCCGAACCGTTGCAGACATCGCAGCCCTTGCCGTAATAGAACGGCGTTGATTTTGAAATATCTTTGTATTTATCGAGGCCCTGCTGCACAATCACTTCTTTTAGGCTTTGCAGTTCGGGGGCGGAGAGCGTCTTCTTTGTTTTGCAATCCTGACAAATTCTTCGGACGAGACGCTGACCTACAACGACGTTCACCGTTGAGGCGATAAGAAACGGTTCGATTTTCATATCAAGAAGGCGGGGGAGAGAAGTCGCCGCGTCGTTTGTGTGGAGCGTCGAGAGGAGAAGGTGGCCCGTAAGTGCGGCATTTACCGCGATGCCCGCGGTTTCCTCATCGCGGATTTCACCCACCATGATGATATTCGGGTCTTGCCTCAAAATAGAGCGCAATCCTGACGCAAAGGTGAGTCCTGTGCGCGGGTTTGCCTGAATCTGGTCGATGCCCTCAATGGCGTACTCAATAGGGTCTTCGATCGTAATAATAGACACTTCTTTTGTGTTGAGCGTTTTCAATACCGTATAGAGCGTGGTTGTTTTACCGGAACCCGTGGGGCCGGTGACCAAAATCATGCCGTACGGTTTTGTAATCGCGTGTTCAATTTTTTTGCGGTCGACTTCGTTGAAGCCGAGCGTGCCGAGCGTAAACTTTTCAGCTTTTTCCACGAGGAGGCGCATTACGCAATTTTCTCCGTAATACGTGGGTGCGATAGATACGCGGAGGTCCACGGGGCCCTCACCCTTCATTTGCACCCTGAAACGGCCGTCTTGCGCCGCTTGGTGTTCGTCGGTGCGGAGACCGGAGAGCACTTTGATGCGCGTGGTAACCTCAGACTGAATTTCTTTCGGGAATATAAATGATTCGTTTAAAATGCCGTCGATGCGGAGGCGGACACGAAGGTCTTTGTCTTCGGGGTCGATATGAATATCCGACGCGCGGCTATCGTAGGCGAACTTAATAAGCAGGTCGATAAGATCAATAATCGAAAGGCCGGGGCCTTTCTTGAGAAGCTCGTCTATCTTTGTTTTTTCTTCTTTTAGGGGCATAAATCGATGCTGCGTTCCACGCGCTTCCGCTCCGCAATTTCGGCGTCTGTGTATATGTATTATACCATATATTCAGACCGTAAAATGCAGAAATTATTACGCATTATGCGGGGAAAATACCGATTGCTATTTCAGATATCCGACGCGGGTCAACCAGTCCGCATTTTCCCATTCCCAGAGTTTTTTTGCTCCCAAAAATGCTTCGAAATCATTCTCCCAGTGGGGGAATTCTTTTAGTTCGATGTGTCCCTGCATTGCGCCCCATTCGTGCTGGCACGAACGTTGCATGGGGTCATTCCACTGCGTTTTTAACTGGCGTTTACCGCCCTTACTGCGCATCTTTGCGCCGCAAAAAAGGCAGGATTGGCTCTGGTCGATGCGGAGTATCCAGCGTGTCTCGAGGTTCTTTACTACGGGCTTCATTGCATAAAGGTAGGCGGCGGTCTGGAGGTTATAATCGCGGTAAATTTCCTGCGAAGTTTTGATATCGAGGATGCCCAGCTTTCCGCCGATTAACGCAATCGCGTCGATAGTGCCCGCATAGCGGTGCTCGTGGCTTGCGAGACGCTTCTCAACGTACTCGGCGTCCACATGAATTTTATTTTCCTTAATAAAATTTTTGAATGCCGCGATGGATGCTTCTATCGTCGGGGGAACGGGCTCGTCGCGGTTCAAAAAAATATTCTCAACTGCCTCGTGCACCATTGTGCCCTCGGTGGCCGACTGCTGTTTTATCCGTTCACCCTCAGCAAAGCTCGACATCTTTCCGTAGAAACGGTAGAGGGCGGGCTTCGATTTAATTTCCAAAATGCGCGTGACGCGCGGGTACCACGCGCCGTCTATGTCGTATCCGCACCCCGCCTTAAACTCGTCGACAGATTTAAACTCGTTCATAAAAAAATAATTAGTAGAATTCCTGTTTATGATACCAGTTAGTCGACCTCTACGGCAGGTTGACATTAAGGCGTCCAAATTGTCGTGCGAAGGTACCTCGGAGAGGGGTCGGGAGGGGAGGGTTATATTCAAAAACGCCTTTAGGCGTTTTTGAATTTCCAATGACAAATTTTCAATTTTCAAATGGAGAAAAAATACACTTGTATCGGAAATATAAATATTTATAAGAATGAAAATAGGAGTGATGCGGGGAATAAGGGAGTTTAAAAAAATACCTCCGAATATGGACGGGGGAAGTGTGAAAACAAGGATAATGCTAGATTTGCATCTGTCGCACAATATATCTTTTACGACATGACTATGTCTTTTGGCCCCAGTCATGTCGTAAAAGATCATCGCCGTTGTTGCGACGTAACCGAGCCTTCATCGCAAAACGGCTCTTACTGCGCACGCGCTTACGTGTTCACGGAAATATTTTGTGAGCGTCTTAACTATTTATAGATACCCCACTACCATCTTTATTGCCTGCGCTACCATTTCTACGAGCTGGCGCAAAACTGCCGCCGCATCATTTATGAATCCCGGCATATTCGCGAGATTTACGTTGTTGTTGAACCATGTCGCCATTCCGCTAAATAAGTCGTTTAACGAGTTGTAATTGAACGATTTAACTCCTTGCTGGATGGTTTCACTGGCGTTTTTTTCGTTAATGAGCGAGTATTTCGGGAGTTTGGTTATAAGCTGATTTCCGAGGTCTATTGCATAGTTCCAAGCGTCCATAAGTGGCCCCGGAATCGCTAAATTCTGCGTTCCTTGGGTGTTTTGAGGCGCAGATGTGTCTTGGGCCGATACCACGCCTGAAAGGGCTATAATTGCAATAAAACCCGCCAGTACATATGCCGATTGGCGTGTTACAGAGCGTTTCATCTGTTTATTATACTACTTATGATCTTGGGCAACCCGAATCTCCCGCGCGGGGCATTCCAAAAATACTCGGAAGATAATCCAACGGGTTAATCGTCACGCCGACGGGTACTACGCCCGCCGCCGGAGGCACCGCCTTGAACTGAACGCTCGGCGCCCAGAAGACAGTCATATGCACGTGCGTGCCGAACGAGTAGCCCGTGTTGCCCATATAGCCCACGACGTCGCCGCGCGCGACAGTATCCCCTTCTTTCACGTTATATTTTGAGAGATGGCCGTAGAGTGTCGAAAGATTATCGCCATACTGAATGAGCACATATTTTCCGTATTGATAACGGTTCCAGCGCGATGTGCCGCGGTCGTTGTTGCCTACTTTAATAACTTTTCCGTCGTCGGCTGCGAGCAGCGGCGTGCCGATTGGACCGCCGAAGTCCATGCCGTTATGCGTTTTTGTTCTATATGTCTTCACCGCAAACGGCGTACGGCCATAACACTGCGTGAGATACACGTCGTCTACGGGAAAGCCGAGTACGCCGGGGCGTTTCAGCGGCAATAATGTCGGATCGAATGACGCGCGCATTTTTTGTTCAATTTCTTCGATGACGGAATCAATCTCGCCCTGTTTTTTATTCAGTTCTTCGAGCTGTTGCTGATAATACTGCTCAACGCTTTTTGTCTGTTCGAGCAGTTTTTGTTTTTCGAGTTTTTGTTCCTGCGTAATCTGCTGAAGGTTCATAAGGTTGTTGGTCTGCACCACCTTAGTCACCTTTTTCTTTTTGTTGTCGTCGATTTTATTTGTGTAGTCGACTTCGAGTTGTTTGAGTTTGTCGATATTCTCAAGCAATGAAGAGTTGAGCGAGCTGATATTTTGTATTTCCGAAACGCTCTGGCTCAGCGTTTCACTGCGCAAAAGACGCGCCAATAATGTTTCGTTTTCGCGCTGTTGAAGCTCGGTAAAAAGTTGGCTGATAGTGGCTTTTTGCGCGGTTACCGTGTCGCGGATTTTCACGATTTCCTGACTTAGCGAATCTATTTCATAGCCGAGCTTCTCAATGTTTACCGTGTTCGCTTTAATGGAAAGATTCAGCTGGTTGATGTTCGTGTTGTAGAGCTGAATATCTTTTTTGATGCTGTCGCCCGATTTGTTGACTGTTTCAATTGTTTTTTGGAGCGACTCTTTCTGCGCCTGAATTTGTTGGAGCTCGGCGCTTTTTTCCTCGATGTGTTTTTGAAGTTCGGTGATTGACGCGCCCTGAACCGCTTGTGCGAGCAACTCATTCGCCGCGTACGCGCGCAACGTGCCCCCAAGGAGCGCGATAAGTACCACCCACAATGCAAATTGTGCTACGTGCGTGCGCATAAATGATTAGAGCGTGTGTTTCAGTTTTTGTACTGCATCTGCAATGCGACGGACCGATTCATCTTTTCCTAAGATACGGAGAAGTTCAGCGGGGCCGGGCGACGCCTCGCGCCCCGAGAGCGCAACGCGGAGCGGCCAGAGGACATCGCCTCTCCCCTCTTTATTTGCGTATTCCATAAGCGCGGTCGCCGTGTGTTCCGACGGAAATACAACGCCATCGTCTTTTGTGAGAAGCGCGTGCACATATTCAAGACGCGTTATCGTTTGCGGAACTGTAGCCGACTTCCATACGAGCATCGTTGCGGGATATTCCGCTACCGCGAACACAAAGCCAGCTTCTTTTTGAAAATCGGTAAGGCTCTTCATCCGTTCTTTGGTGACTGCAATCGCGCGCAGAAGCCTGTTCTTGTCGCTCGCCCACTCCTCGGGGATAAATGGTTTCAAATATTGTGCAAGTTCCACGTCGCTCAATTGCCTTATATGCATTGCGTTAAACCAGTCCAATTTTTCGGGGTTGTAGATTGCGCCCGCTTTCTGCACGCGTTTGATTGAAAACGCGGCAATCATCTCCGGCACCGTGAATACTTCTTTGTCGTCAGAAGGATGCCAGCCAAGCAGCATAAGGAAATTGATAATTGCGCTCGGCAAAAAGCCCTGCGCGCGGTAATCATTCAGCGAGTTCGTGAGCACACGCTTTGAAAGTTTCTTTTTGTCGGCACCCAAAATGAGCGGAAGGTGTGCATATTTCGGCGTGGGCAAATCAAGCGCTTCCTGAAGCATTATTTGCTTCGGGGTATTGGAGAGATGTTCTTCTCCGCGGATGACATGGCTGATTTTCATATCGGCATCGTCGATGACTGAGGCAAAATTGTAGAGAGGCTCGCGCAATGACTTTGCGATGATGATGTCCCCGAAAAGCGCGGTGTTGAACTCCACCTTGCCGCGAATCATGTCGGAGAACGACACGACGTGGTCGCGCATTCTAAAGCGGATGACGCCGGGATTTTTCAGTTGTTTTACTGCGCGCTCCTCTTCCGAAAGTGAACGGCATTTCCCGCTGTATTTGGGAACGAGGCCCTGCGACATCTGCGCCTGATACTCGTCTTCAAGTTCTTCGGGAGTACAGAAACAGTAATACGCCTTATGGCTGTCCAAAAGGTTCTTTAAGTTTTTCTCGTATATTTCGAGGCGTTCACTCTGGCGCGCAGGAGGCTCGTCCCACGTAATACCAAGCCACTCCAAGTTCTTCAATATGTCATCCTCAAAACGGCGTTCAGAACGCTGTTTGTCGGTATCCTCAATTCTCAGTATGAACTTACCGCCTTCGTGTCGGGCAAAAAGCCAGTTAAAAAGTGCGGTACGGACCCCGCCGATGTGCAAAAAACCTGTTGGCGAGGGCGCAAAGCGAACTCTGACATCCATAGGGCTAGTATACCCTAAAATGCAGTATTAGTCACTATTTTACCGCGCTTAAGACCTCAAGAGCGATGTCATGGGCGGCGTTCGGCTTAAAGAAGTTCTGAGCGGCGGTACGCACCCTCTCGAGCGCGCTGGCGTCCTTCAAAATAGTGCCAATCTTCGTGAGTACGAGGTTTGCGGTAAAGTTCGCCTCTTCAATGACGAATGCCGCTCCTGTCGCCGCATACGCATATGCGTTTGCTCTCTGGTGGTCCTGCGCCGCGTCGCTTAATGGGATAAGTATCGCGGGCTTCCCAGTCGCGGCTATTTCGAATATTGCGCCCGAGCCTGCGCGGGAGATGATGATGTCTGCGGCGTCAAAAAGCGTCTTCATCTGATCGGCGGCGAGGTATCCGTATGGCTTGTACTGATTTTGAAGTATCGGATCCATCCGTTGCGTCATAGACGCAGCTTGGGCGCGTGCAATAACGAAATTGTCGAAGCCTGTCTGATGCGCAATCTGAAACGCGGGCAGAAATTGGTCGAGGTTGTCGAGTACGAACGTATTGACCCTCTGCGAGCCCTGAGAGCCTCCGAGCATAACCGCGAGAGGTTTTTCGGGGTCGAATTGAAGGCTTGTCTTTGCTTGTTTTTGGTCGCTTACGCGCGACGTAAACATCGCACGGACGGGATTGCCCACTACACGCGTTTTTCCTTTCGGGAAAAAGTTTTCAGCTTCTTTAAACGCAAGAAGAATACGCGCTGCATATTTTGATGAGATGGTGTTTGTAAGACCCGGCACCGCATCGGACTCGTGTATTACGATGGGAATCATATACCAGCGTGCGGCGAGAACAACGGGAAGCGCGCCCGGACCGCCCTTTGAGAAGACCACGTTGGGCATCTCTGTATAAAGTTTTGCGAGCGCTTGAAAAATACTCCAGATAAATTTCGGAAAATCGAGAACGTTTTCAACTGATGCATACCGCCGTAATTTGCTCGATGCTATGCCGTAGATTTTTATATCGCGTGCTTCAAACTCGTTGATAAGCGCGTGCTCAGGGCCGAAATATGAAATGCGCACGTCGTTTTTTGCGACTGCTCGCAATGCGTCCGCAACCGCAAGCAGCGGATATAAGTGTCCGCCTGTTCCCCCTCCCGCTAATGCAATGCGAATATTCATCCCGTTAGAGTTTTACAATTATCATTTTCGTTTATCAAACCTTTAAAATATTTTTGTTTTTCGTATATTTATGTTTCCAAAACTCTCACGGGATTCATTGTCGGAAAATTATGCTGCGCTGCGCTTGTATCTTGATATGTTAGCAATGATGCCGCACATGGTCAAAGAAATTGCGAGCGATGTTCCTCCGTAGCTTACAAACGGCAGCGGAATTCCCGTCATTGGTATGACTCCCGATATTGCGCCGATGTTTACGAATGCCTGCAATCCGAATAGACACATAAAACTTGTGGCAAGATACCGCCCGAAGTTGTCGCCTGCGCGCCGCGCAATTTTAAGTCCGCGCCAAATGAACGCGAGGTAGAGCACGATGAACGACATTGCGCCCACAAAACCCAGCTCCTCTCCTATCACCGCAAAAATTGAATCACCCATCGGTTCGGGAAGGTAGTGAATCTTTGTTGTTGATTTTCCGAATCCCACGCCGAATATTCCGCCTGAGCCGATTGCGGTTTGCGCCTGGTTGATGTGGTATCCCGCGCCTGAGGGATCCGCGCTCGAATTTAAATATGTCTGAATGCGGGTCGAGCGATAATTGCCGCTTGAGAAAGGATTAATGAGGACAATAGCGATTGCGCCGAGGCTCGCCGCGAGTACCAATGCGGCGACGAAGCGGATGTTTGCGCCCGATGTAAAATATACGAGTAACGAGGTAAAGAATATAAGCGCTGCCGTCGAGGTCGCGGGCTGCATAAGGAGCAGAAGCACTACGAGCCCCACGAGTATAGTAAAGGGAGCTAAGCCTCCCCAGAAACTTTTTCCGCGCTGTTGCCCTTTGCTTATCCATGCGGATAGATACACAAAGAACAGCAGTTTCATAAGTTCTCCGGGTTGGAATGAAAATGCGCCGAAATTCACCCACCTGTCGCCTCCCTTTGCGTGAAGTACGAGCGGGGTGAATACGAGTAGCAGCGCAAGAATACCGACAATGAGCAGGAATGGCGCGGCTTTTTCCCACCTGCGGTAATACACAAAGTAACCGATAAAGAAGCCCGCAATGCCCGGCAGTATGCCGTTCGCGAGCTGGTGCTTCAGGTAGTACATGCTGTCATTGAACTCGTTTTTCGAGAGTTCGGATGACGCGCTTGTGAGCATCACAAGGCCGAATACGATGAGAAATACAAGAAATCCGATGAATACATAATCAGCCGCTCCCGCTCTCGGACTTTTCGTAAAAAATGCCATTGGTTACGCTCGTTTAATAATCGCGCCCTTCAAGTGTTTTACCAGTTCCCCGCCATCGAGCACACATGTGCCGTTTACAAACACGTGCGCGGGACGGAAATTTTCATGCACCACAATGTCGGCGAAATTGCCTTCGCCGATTTCACCGCGTTTCGCGATACCGTATTTTTTCGCAGGCAGCGATGTTGACTTCTCGATTGCGTGTTCGGTACGGATAGTTTCTGACTCCGCCGCCATACGCAGAAGTGCGGGGTAGGTGTCGGTGCTCGGAATATATTTAAATTCTTTTTTGCTGAAGCTCGCGCTGTTTGTTGCGATAAACGAATTCGGGTGCGCGATATATGCGTCGCGCAACTCAGCGTCCACTATTTTTGCCGAAACAGTGGCGCGTAGGTTCGTGATATCCATAATTTTCAGAATCGCTTCTTCATATGAAATGCCGCTTCGTGTGCCGAACTCGCGGATGGAGCGCCCTTCGAGGAATTTGAGCGAGGGGTGCGGTATGTGCGCGAGCATACAGTCGCGCGGCGCGGTTGCTTTAAAGTGTGCAATGAGGCGTTCACGCGCATGCGGAACTTTTATATTCTTATGCATTGTCTCGAGCCGTTCTTCGCGGAACCAGCGCGGCAGGAGTTCGTAGATAAGCATCGTCGCCGTATCAAAGGGATTCACATCAAAGTTGATATGAAGACGCGCAGATTCTTTCTGAATCATTCGCGCCGCCTCCGTGTACTGTTCGCGGTGTGATTTCAGGGGTTGCAGGTGGAGAATCTGCACATTTGCCCCAGTTTCCGAGGCGAGCATTATTGTTTCCTCAATTGAGGCGAGCAGTTCGTCGCGCACATCGCGCAGGTGCGTTGCATATATACCCTTATGCGCTGCAACAACTTTTGCGAGCTCCACAAGCTCGTGGTGCGGCGTGCGTTCCGCGTGCGTATGGCCGAGCCCCGTTGAAAGCCCAAGCGCGCCGTCTTTTATTGCGCGCGCAAGCACGTGTTTAAAAAGTCTGATTTCGCTTTCCGTAAGATCGCGGAATTTCCCGCGGGTAATCGCTTCGCGGATGGTCGTGTGCCCCGCAAGCATGCCGAAGTTTATGCCGAGTCCCCTGCGCTTCAGCATCGCATAGAATTGCTTCACGCTCGTCCAATTTACGTTTGTATGCGTTTCATTCCCCCATTCGTGAATGGTGCGGAGCGAGCCGTCCACAAGGGGCGCAAGCGAAACTCCGCAATTACCGCCGATTATGGTCGTAATGCCCTGACGCACCAAGTCTTCTTGGTGCGGCTCATAGAAGAGCGACATATAGTGGTCCGAGTGGGCGTTTACATCAATGAACCCGGGCGTTATTACCGCGCCCGTTGCGTCAATGACGGTCTCTGCGTGCGTACGCGATATAGTACCGCATTTTGCAATGCGTTCTCCGCGTATCAAAATATCCTTTTTTACGGGCGCAGTGCCCGTTCCGTCATATACAAGACCGTTCTTAATAAGCGTGGTCATCCCACTACTTATTTTACTCTATTTGAGTCTATTGCGCGCTGTGGAGTACTAGAAGAACCGCGCGAGGAAGAAGAGCGCGAGGCCGAGTGTTGTCGTTACGATAGTGATAATCCAGAAACGCATCGTAATCTGGCTTTCGGGCCAGCCGAGCGCTTCGAAATGATGGTGAATAGGCGTCGAGAGGAATACTTTTTTCTTGCGGAACTTTTTACTCAACATCTGAATGATGACCGTGATGGATTCGAAGATAAGAATCGAGCCAAAGAACGGCAAAAAGAGTGCGGTATTCGTGAGCATCACCATTACGCCGAGCGTAATACCGAGGGACATTGACCCCGTGTCGCCCATAAAGAAGCGCGCAGGGTAGATATTGAACCAGAGGAATGCGAGGAGCGCGCCAAGGATGACCGCATTCATTGCTGCGAGGTCAAAGCGGTGTGTGGCAAACGAGATGATGGCGAGCGCGCCGAATGCGAAAAAGAGCGTACCGCCCGCAAGACCATCCAACCCATCGGTTTCATTCGTTGAAAATGCCGTAGCGATAAGGATGAACATAAAGAACGGAATGTAGTACCACCCCATCGAAATGTTGCCGTAGAACGGAATATAGAGCACGTCCCAGCTGAGGCGGAAATAGAACCACCATGCGCCCACTGCGGAAACAAGCGTATAAAGACCGAGCTTTTGCGGAACGCTAAGCCCTCCCCCGTGCGGACCGCGCCCCATAATGCCGAAAATATCATCCATAAGGCCCACTACCGCCGCGAAGAAGAGCGCCGCGAGCGGAAGGTAGGTTTCTGAACGGCTTACGAAATTGAAATAGTTCGCAAAGCCGTTAAAGACGCTCTGCAGAATCCAGAAGAGAAGCGCGAGGCCTATTACCGTGCCCCAGATAATGACGCCCCCCATCGTCGGCGTGTCCGCCTTCTTTTTGTGGAATTGGTAAAAAATTGGCGCACTTTTTTCATCGCGGATATTTGTTTTCTTAACATTCAGAAGTTTTAAAACGCGCACCATAAAGGGCGTTGCGATAAGCGCTACCACGAACGCGAGCGCGAAGAGAATAAGTACGCGAATAGCTTCGAATGCAATCATGTGGATTAGTTATTGATTAAATACGTATGCGGTGCGGACCCAGTTCAACAATTTCTCGGTCTCGCCTTTTCTGTCGTGGCTGCCGAGAATGATGAATGCGAGCCGTTCGCCTCCGAATGAGAAGAATGCGAGCAGATTCTCGCGTGCCTCGGGTGACGTACCGGTCTTCCCTCCCATAAACCGCGTTTCCGTTACGAACGCGTCTATATTATACACGGTCCGCGCTTTTGAGTCGTTTATGGGCTGTACCATATAACTTTGCAGCCGTGTCCACTCGATAATTTCGGGGTGGTGCGCCATAAGGTACTTCGAGAGTTTTATAAGATCATTTGCGGTCGATTGGTTTTGACCCGAAAGCCCGCTCGCGTCCGCCATTGTCGTTTGCGTCATTCCTATCGCTTCAAGCTTCTTCTTAAGAAGCGCCACAAACTGTTCTCTCCCCCCAACGGACTCCTCGAATGCTGTCGCCGCATCGTTCGATGAGGTAAGGAGCATAATTTTCACGAGGTCGTCCGCCTTGTACACTTCCCCGCTCGTGAAGTCTCCCGCAAGGCCTTCGGTCGCGATGGCGGTTGCAGTTACAGGAATTCTTTTTGAGTAGCCGATATCCTCCGCCACTACCGTTGCGGTGATGAGTTTAGAAATGGAGGCGATGGGCCACTGTTTATACGTCTGATAATTAAAAAAAGGAAATTGCGAGTCGAGCGACACAATCATTACTGCTTCGGCGTCGACAGCGGGGTCGAGTATCTCCCACTTCCTCTTCGGAAATTTTCTGCGGTCCTGTTCGCCCGTATTCGAAAGAGACGCACCCGTTTCGGACGAGACGATGGTTGCAATGTCCGCTTTTTGTTCTGATCCCGTGGCTCTGCGGTCGTACACATACGTGATGCCGATTGCTCCTACAACAAGTAATGCGAGTATGAGTGCTTGTATGCGTAATGACATTATGCCGGTTCTTCGGGATTTATCTCAGTCGGGGGCGCTTCAACTGCGGGAGTCGCAGGAACTGCAGGGGTGTTCGTCGCGTGCAGTTGCGCTTCAAACTCACGTAGAATTTCACGGTACTTATTGTGTTCGGGAAGCTCAGCGAGCGATGCAAGCCCCATATGTTTCATAAACATTTCGGTGACACGGTATTGAAATGAAAGTCCTTTTTCGTCGCATCGTTCTACAAGTCCGCGCATTACGAGCGCGCGGAGCGTGAAGCTTGAGTTCACGCCGCGGACGTAGTCTATGGTCGCGCGCGGAACGGGCCCGAGGTACGCAATGAGCGAGAGCGTTTCAAGGGCTGCGGGCGTCAATTGTTCGCGGAACTCGTCTTTCACAATCGACTCGCCGATTGATTTGAGTTCTGTTTTTGTGACGAGCTGAACCTTATTTTCCTTACGGAGTACGGTTATTCCCCGTGCGGGGTCATTTGCGAGCGCGGTCGCCCACTCGCCGACGGCCTTATCGCATTCTTCCTGAGAAATATGCAATAATTCCGCCACTTTTTTAATGTCTATTGCCTCTCCGAAGTAGAAGAGTAATGCTTCAATTTGCGCAAAAATGTTCATCCCGTTAGAGTTTTACAATTATTTTTTTCATTTTTCACGGCCATATTTATATCAAGAATTGTTAGTATTTTATGTTTGTAAAACTCTAACGGGATTCATTTCCTTGTCTCTCATTGTATTCGGCGGGCTTCGATTTCGCAATCGTCATTTCTCCAAAATGACCCGTTTGCTCTACGTCCGCGAGCTGTTGCTTGATGAGGTGGAGCACCGCAAGGAAGAGCACCACAATGTCGCTCCTCGTTCCCTTTCCGCCGTGAAGGTTTGAGAACGTGGTGGGAGAGGAAATAATACGGTCGGCAATTTCCTGAATCTTTGCGCGCAGGTTTACTATCTGGTTTTTGACGGTAGCTTTCGGCTTGAAAAGCTGTGCCAAATCTCCCGCCATTTTCATTGCGACGTCGTGCAGTGTTGCGGGAGTCGCGTTTGAGGGCGGATAGAAGAGCGGTTCGTGCGCGGACATAAATTCACGCGCATACATTTTCGGCGTTTCTCCCCAGAACGTACGGACGTGCTCCTGCGTTTTTTTCAGTTCCTGATAGAGCTTCAGGCGGTGCTCAAGGTCGTGTATTTCCGATTCTTCTTCCGTTGAGAGCGCGAGCGACGGGAGCAGTGACTTTGATTTGATGAGCAAGAGACGCGAGGCAACCACTAAAAAGTCCGCGAGGAGTTCCGGGGGCGCGTTAAACAGCGGCGAGTCTTCGCCCTGCTCCGCCTCAAGCGCAACCTTAAATTGGTCTAAGTAATTAAGAAAACTGTCGGTTACTTCCGCCAAGCTGAGCCGCGAGACCTCGAGTTTTTTCTCCTCGATAAGCTCGAGGAGTTTGTCCATCGGTCCCTGAAAATATTCGAGGCGAAGTTCGTAGTGGGCCATATAAAAACGCCGTAACTGCTTGCGGACGCCGTATATTTTTATTGTAACTTATCCGTGGCGGATAACCATCACGTCGCCGTCCTGCACTACGTAATCCTTTCCTTCAAGGCGCATCTTTCCCTTCTGTTTTGCCTGGCTCCAGCCGCCTGTCGCAACAAGGTCGTTGTAATTTACCACTTCAGCGCGGATAAATGTCTTTTCAAAATCGGTGTGAATGGTTCCTGCCGCCTGCGGAGCTTTCCAGCCTTTCTCTATTGTCCATGCGCGCGTTTCGTCCTCGCCTGTGGTGAGAAAACTTATAAGATTCAAAATCTCGTACGCTTTCTTGATAAGCTCGTCGATGTTTTCGGCATTCGCGAGATCCATAATCACGTATCCTCCGCCCTCCTCGGCGATTTTCTTTTTCAATTCTTCGGAGACATCTTCCGGTTTTCCGTTCAAAAGGAATACCTGCTCCTTCGCGGTCAGAAGCCCCAACTCGCGCACAATTTCTTCTTTGTTATGCGCACGCGTATTGTTTCCTTTTTCCAAAGTTTCTTTCACCGCTTTCAGTATTCCTGCCTCCTGAATCGCTTTCTTGTCTCCTGATCGCGCCTCCTTTTCCGCCTTATCCAAACGTTTCGTCACCGTTTCGAGGTCTTTAAAAATAAGTTCCGTTTTAATGATATCCAAATCGCGCAGGGGGTCGGTTGAACCCTCAACGTGGATAATGTCTCCCAACGGGAAACAGCGGAGCACGTGCACAATTGCCTTGCACTCTCTTATGTGCGCCAGGAATTTGTTGCCGAGCCCCTCGCCCTCCGATGCGCCTTTCACAAGGCCCGCGATATCGTAGAATTCGACTACTGCGGGAATAATCTTTTTTGATTCGGAAAGTTTTGCGAGTTTTGCGAGGCGTTCGTCGGGTACGGGTACTACGCCGACATTCGGGTCGATGGTCGCGAACGGATAGTTTGCAATCAAAATCTCCTGCTTCGTGAGGAGCTTAAAGAGCGTTGATTTCCCTACGTTCGGGAGGCCGACAATGCCGATGGATAGTTTCATCCCGTTAGAAGTATATGGTTAATGTATTTTTCGACGGCATAATTTGCATGTTTTGAAATGTATGGCTGTGCATATTCGTCCCGCCCGCACTTCTAACGGGATTCATATAACGAATTGAATTCTACTGAAAATAGCGAATTAAGTAAACTTAAATAAGTTGGTGGACCTCTGCGAGAATTTCTTTTGGTATGGGATCGCGGGCGGAGCTCTTGCCGGGATAGCGCCATGCGGTAATGACTTTAATTTTTCCGCCTTCAAGCTTATACATCACCCACATCTCGTGCTGGCCCCTTACGCCTGTCGGCTGCATTGCCGCAATGGTATTTTCCGCAACACCCTCTTCAACGCGTGCGGGCGCGCGGATAATACGGCGGATGCGCCCCTCGCCTATTCCGTAGTGCAACATTTTTCCGAAGACGTGACTCGTCCAGGAATATCGCGAATCGTTTTTCGGCGGTTTCATCCCGTTAGAGATAGGAAACGCTTTAATCTATTGTTGATATAGCGTTTGCCTAGTCCCGACTTTAAAAATTTTTCTCTTGCCATTGTTAAAGCGTTTCCCTGTGTAGAGACGTTTATTTTTGTTTTGCAATACGTACGTGTAAAACATCACTGGTTAATCTCTAACGGGTTTCATCCCGTTTGAGGCGACTACTCGCGGTTGTAGAGTCCGACGATACTTGTGTGCGCGAGAATATGCGTTTCCATCGCGCGGAGAAGTTCCTCTTTTGTTGAACCTGCGGGCAACGTCAGTTTTGCGTCCAGCGCATAGAGCGTGAACACATAGTGGTGCGCGGGTTTACCCTTGGGTGGGCAGGGGCCCGCGTATTTCGGCTTGCCACCGCTATTCATCCCCTGCACGGCATCGTTCGGGATATTGTCTTCAGAAATATATTGCGTAGCGGGGTCGATGTTCCACATAAGCCAGTGGTCCCATGGCGTCCCGCGAGAAGCGTCGGGGTCGTCCATTATGAGCGCCAAGCTCAAGGTGTGCGCGGGTACATTCCTGATTTCGAGGAGCGGATTTACGTCGTCTCCATCGCAGGTATACTTTGCGGGAATCTTCTCCCCTTCCCTGAATGCCGAAGTTTTGAGTTTAAATGGTTCCATACTATTCGTAATGTCAGTCGTGCTGGTCGGTGTCCGCCAAAAAACGAAGCCGAGAATGATGGCAAGTGTGTCCCTGCGGGACATCTCCCGTAGGGAGACGATACCTGCGCACGCTTCATTTGTTCTAGTATAGCATGTATAATTCAATTTATATGTCGCGTGCGCTTTACCGAAAATATCGCCCCTCAACCTTTGAAGACCTCCTCGGTCAGGATGCTATTTCGCATATTTTGCGCGAGGCTGCGAGACAAGACCGCTTGGCTCACGCATATTTATTTGCGGGTCCTCGTGGCACGGGCAAAACAACCACCGCGCGTCTTATCGCAAAAATTGCAAACTGTGAAACGCGCCGAACGGACAAAAAGTTTGCCGCGAAGGGTGAGCCCTGCAACACGTGCCGAATGTGCACGGAAATCGACGAGGGTCATAACCTCGATGTGATTGAAATTGATGCGGCTTCAACGCGCGGTATCGATGATATCCGCGATCTCAAAGAAAACGTGCGTGTTGCTCCCGCTTCAGGCAAATACAAAGTATTTATTATTGACGAGGCGCACCAGCTTACAAAGGATGCGTGGAATGCGTTGCTGAAAACGCTTGAAGAGCCTCCTGCATACGTTATTTTGATTTTGGCGACCACTGAATCCGATCGCGTGCCCGCGACGATTGTTTCGCGCACTCAGCAGTTCCACTTTAAGCACGTTACGCTCGAAACCCTTGTCGGAAAACTGAAGCGCATCGCGAAAGAAGAAAAAATTGATATCTCCCCCGAGGCATTGGAGCTTGTGGCAACCTCCGCCGAGGGCAGCTTCCGCGATGCGGAATCATTGCTTGGCCAGCTTGTGAGTTTTTCGGGAGAGAAAGTAACCCTGCAAAATGTAGAGTCGATGGTCGGGAAAGTCGGTTTTGATAAGCTCTATGCGTTTGCGGGAATGCTTATCGACAAAGATATTGCCAAGGCGCTTGAGTCGCTCTCTTCGATTTACGACGGCGGATACAACGTGGTGCAATTTACCAAGGATTTAATTCAATATCTCCGCCGTGCGGCAGTGCTCCGCTACAATCCTGAAATGAAAACGCTGTTTATGCGCGAGCTTATGAGCGACCACGTGGCGAAGCTTGAGGCGCACGCTAAAAGCTTCCAGGACAAGCATATTGCCCTCCTTAAGGCGCTTATGGCCGCCTACGGCCAGATGAAGTACAGCCAGTTCCCTATTATTCCTTTGGAAGTCGCGATTATTGAGAGTCTGAAATAATGAAACGGGTTTTATTAAACGAGGATGTGGTGCGGGTGCTGGAGGAGAATATTTTGAAGATTTACGAAGTTCCCCCAGAGACCCTGGTACCCATCTTTCAATTCATCAGCAAACAGGACGGTACTGCGAAACAACTGAGAGACCTCGCAATCGACGCGATACGCGTAGCGGAAAACGAGGACGAGGAGAAAACGAAAGAAGAATTACTGGAACAATTAGCAGAATTAAAAGAACGCTACGGATAGCGTTCTTTTCTTTTATATATTCTCCATATTGACGCGCGCACGTCTTCGTGAGTAAATGTACTTCACTTCGTTGAGAGAACGGAGCATGGCACCTGTTCATTCACAACAGAAAGGCGGATTCACTTGGCATCCACGCGTATCCAGCCCCATCAGAGCCCTACGCTTACCGTCCGGTTTCACCTGACGGTTCCGCGCGGCTATAACCATGACACGAGGCTTGCGGAGTTTCGAAAGAAGTATCGACGCCATTTTAAGCATGACGACCTGTGCGCGCTCATCACCGACAAGAAGTTCTCGAGGGCGTCGATGCGGCTCGCGCAGGGCCGGAAGTTTCTAGTGGACGTGTTTCACATCGTCCGCCCGATGACCTCTTCAGAATGTATTGCGTTTCTCAAGAAACAGGACGGCATACTTCTCGGCGCGCACGGCGCGTCCCTTGTATGGGAGTTCGGCAAGGGAGTGCTTCCCTACGGAAAACATTGTCTTTCGTTTGACGAAAAGCATGCGCTCCCCGAGTTTGCGGGCAATGACCGCGCGGTTCCGTTTTTGCGGCGTCGCGGCGGCGAGAACCCCTCAGAGTTCAAGTTTTCGTGCGCGCACTTTGCGGGAAGCGGTTACTGGGATGCGCGTCACGCGCTTCTCTGCTTCCGTGACGTGCGGTAGCGTTTTTATGCAGTTTTTAGCCCCCGCGCAATCAGCGGGGGTTTTTCATGTGCGGAGATGCGGAATTTGATAGAATAAATATATGGATAAAAAGATGATTCAAATGGTTGCCGTCGGCGCCATTATATTGGTTGTCGGCATTGTACTCGGTATGTATTTCAGCAAGCCTGCATCGGAATATACGGCGCCGGCCGCGACTTCCACCCCGTCAGTCGGAACGGGTACGCCCGCGCCTTCAGCGCCCGTAACCGTAACCCCCGCTCCCGCGCCGAAAGCAACAACGGGCACCGCGCTTACTCGCGCAGAAGCGTACAGGTATTATTCAGGAAAAAGTCTCTATACATCGCTTCAGGATTGCGTCGGGTTCCCGATGAACTTTATCTTCCGCGTCGGCACGAAGATGATGGTTGAGAATGCTTCTAATGTTACTGCGAATATGGTGTTCTGGGACAAGACGTACGCGATTCCCGGCAAAGGTTTCCAGATTATTACCGTGGACCATGCGGGAGTATATGACGCGATGTGCAACAGCAAGATTTCGCTTAAGTTGCAGGTCAGCCCCCAGTAGTGCAAATAAAAACCGCCCCGAGGGGCGGTTTTTTTATTCAACGTGGACGTGCACGTCCGTGCGTTCGTTTTTCAGTTTCAGGAAAAGAATACTGAATGAACCCAAGAATACGATAAGCGATGCAACGATAAATACATAGTCATACGCATCTATCTGCGCTTTGAGCGCGATGAGCGCGATATATTTTTGAATATCCGACGGCACGCGGCTGTAGAGCCTGCTGAAGCTATTGATGGAGAGCACATTCGCGGTAATTCTGTTGTTTAAAATTGTTGCGAATATGGCGATGCCAACCGCACCTGAGATGTTGCGGACGAGCGCGAGGATGGACGATGCGATGCCGATTTCCTGCGGAGGTACGACGGAGGCGATGATATTGGTACGCTGCGACATTCCGAACCCTAACCCGAACGCCATAACGGAGAGAGGAATAATAATATCAAGCGCGCCCGACCGCGGGTCGAGACCCGAAAACAGATAGATGCCAAGCGCCGCAACGATTGTGCTCGCAAAAATAACATAGCGCGACTGCACTCTGCCCGTGAGCATTCCGCCGACAGGCGCCGCAAGCATCATTGCTGCCGCCATAGGAATAAACAGGTAGCCCGCTTCGGTTGCGTTGTACCCGAGAAATGTTTGCGCGAACACGGGAATCAGAAAGACTCCTCCCATCATACCCATAAAGACAACGAAGTTGTTGGCGAGGGTATTTACGAATGCGGGAATTTTGAAAAATTTGAGGTCGACAATCGGTTCGGGAACGTTCTTCTCTATCTTTACGAAGATTGCGAGGAACGCCACGATAAGGAAGTAGCAGATTATGCTTTCAACCGAAGTCCAACCCCAGTCGTAGCCCTTGTCGAGCACCAAGACGAGCGAGGAGAGCATGCCTCCCAATGCGAACGCGCCCCACCAGTCGAAGAATTTTGTTTTTACTTCCGAGCGCGATTCGTTGATAAACTGCATTGCCATTGCAATGCCGAGCAGTCCGAGCGGAAGGTTGATAAGGAATACGGAGCGCCAGCCGAAATTATCGATAAGCGGACCGCCCAAGAGCGGACCGAATACTACTGCGGCCGCAAACGAAGATGACCAGATGCCCAAGGCCTGCGCACGCTCCTTACCCTCTTTGAATGTCACCGCGAGAATTGCCATTGCGGTCGGATAGTCCGCGGAGCCTGCGATTGCCTGAATAATGCGGAACGCAATCATTGAGGAAAGGTTCCATGAGAGCCCTGCGAGCACGGATCCCAGAATAAATATACTGAAGCCCCAGATGTATACCTTTTTTCTGCCTATCGTGTCGCCGAGCTTGCCCCAAATGGGAACGAACACCGCGTTTGCAAGAATGTATGCGGTCGCAATCCAGCCTGCCGCCGAAACGGTAATACCGAAGTCGTTGATAATTTTAGGAAGCGCGAGGTTTACAATCGTCTGGTCGAGACGGCCCAAAAACGTGCCCACAATTACGGTAAGCAATATCCACCACTGCAGATTGGAGTGTTTCTTTCCGCCTTCTTCCATACGCGCTATTTCGTGTAGACCGTTATCTTCGCCGACATTCCGTTCCTCAATTCAGGATAATCGGCAACGTTAAAGCGCACTTTTACGTTGAATTTTTTCGTCGGGCGCTTGTCGGAAATTGAGAACACTACGCCTGTGTCGACGGATGTCTGGCTTACGCTTTCCACTACGCCGACATACTCCTTGCTTCCGTACGTATCAACCGTAAATGAGGCTTTCTGTCCCGCTTTGATGAGCTCCAAGCCTTTCGTTTCTTCAATCGCGCCGATAACGCGCATATCTTCGGGGTGCATCATCGAAACCACCGTGGTTCCGGGGTTAATGTACGCGCCGATGTTGTTTGAGACGCTCAAAATAATTCCGCTCTGTTTTGAAGTGATAACGCCCGTGCCGATGAGTGCTACGGGAGTATTCGCGGCAATCGTCTCCCCTTCCTTCACATAAAGCTCGTTGAGCGTTCCGGGAGTCGTCGGCGACATATTGATAATGGGCGCGTTTATTTCCGAGTTTTCAATGAAGAGCGTTCCCGCATTTGTTTCCCAGTACAGGAATCCGCCGAGCAACAGGGAGACCGCCACAATACCCATAACGCTTTGCGCAATGGGGTGCGTAAACATACTTTCTTTTTTTACATTCGTTATTTCGTTCATAGTATTGGATGGTGTTATTGCGATACGATTTCGATTGCGCCCGTGTTGGGTGTTGCAATTTGCCCCGCGGTTACGGAGACGTTAATAATTTTTCCGTCGACGGGAGCGATGATGAGCATGTTGTTGTAAACGCTCTGCGCAATCTGGAGCGCGCCCTGTGTGCTCTGCACCTGCGCTGCCGCAATCGCCACGTCTTCCGTGCGTGCGGGGGCCTGCTTCAGAGCAAGCGATGCTTTTGCCTGATCAAGTCCCGCCTTTGCGCTTTTAATCTGCTGTACGTCGTTCGTAACGGAAAGATATGCGCCATCAACTGAGGCTTTTGCCGACGTTACTCCGCCGAGTGCCGCCGTTATTGTTGACTGGCTCCCTCCTGCGGTCGCCTGCGTGTACGAGCTCAAAAGCGTTATCACGTCGGTTAAATATGAACGCACTGTTCCCATATATGCGACTGAGTCTGAGACCACCGCATCCACGTTCGATGAGTTCAGTGAAGCGATTTCGTTTTGCCACGCGTCCAAGTCGGCATTTATTTTAATGCGCTCGTTCGTTACGTTTATAACTAACTGCTGGTTCGTTTGCACGGTACCGGGGAAATTGAACTGAAGCGACGTTGACTGCGGGTTGGAGAATAAGACATTGGTATTCGCTACCACTGCCGAGTTCACGCTGTTGTGCGCCGTCGTAATATCACGCACTAAATTTTGCTTCGCATTGTCGAGTGCGGTGGACGCCGAATCAACCGCCGCCTGCGTCACTTCTATATCGGGCGTTGATGCGCCGCTTACGAGCCTGTCGTATGCGGTTTTTGCGACGAGGTATGCCGCCTTTGCTTGGTTGATTGCCCCTATCGCATTGCCCGCATCGAGGCTCGCCAATACTGTGCCTGCTGTCACTGTGTCGCCGATTTTTACCGATACGCTTTTTACGCGGCCTCCCACAGGAAACGCGAGGACAATGTCCTTGGGCGTTTTGCTGTTGTCATATCCGCTGATAACCGATGGCTGGATCCCGTTGATTTCCGCGAACCGTTCTGCCTGTGTCCTTTGATGCATAACAACCGCCGTTATGCCTACCACCACCGCAATGCCCGATGCGATGCCGATTGCGAGTTTCGGCGTCAGCAATACTTTTTTGATGTGATGTTTCATGGTTATTCTTTAATAATGATGTTGAGTATGGTTACCAGTTGTTTTCGTTCCTTTTCTCCCAGCTTCGAGAGCATTTTTGTGAATATTCCGAATTTGATTTTGTGGAATGATTTGAAGAATTTCCAAGCCTTCGGCGTCAGCGTTACTCGAATCGTTCTCCTGTCTTTGTTTTCCGATACCCGCGTTACGAGTTCCTTTTTCTGCATAGTTTCCACGATTGCCGTGGCGGAGGGCGGGGTGATGCCCAAGTGGCCCGCGATTTCCTTCATTGAAGGGTTTCCCTTTTCGGCGATGTAGGAGAGCGTATCTATTTGCGATATCGGGAATTGTAACCCCCCCGCCTCCTTGCGTACCGTTTCCATCAGTTTCCTGCGGAAAGCAAAAAGAGTTTCTTCCAGCGAGGAATCGCCGATCGGCATTAGTGGTCGTTTTTTCATTGTGTTAACGCTTCAAACCGCGAATTGTTAGGTAGGCTAAGCATATCACGGGCTTCTCTGCTCCGCAATGCGGGTATGCTCCGCAATGCGGGTATGCTTGGCTATGTAATCTTGCAACGCATCCGCGAACGCTGTTTAATGATGTAAGAACTTTCCTGCTCGCATCTTGGGAGGCGCCAAATGAAACAAGTGTTCTCGGTCCTCGCGGGGCTTATCGCTCTCGCAAGCATCATTCCCTACGCGGCCGCAATTCTGCGGAGAAAGACCCAGCCCTCGAAGACCACGTGGATTATCTGGGCGACGCTCGACTCCATCATCCTCTCGGGGATGTGGGTGAGGGGTGCGGTGAATGGCCAAGTACTTGCTGCCACAATCGGCGGTTTGCTCATCGCGGGGCTCGCGTTGAAGTTCGGCACGTCCGCGTGGAAACCGCTCGATATTTTTTGCTTTAGTGCGGCGCTTTTCGGCATCGCGCTCTGGCAGGTATTCGACAGCCCCGAATTCGGGGTCGTGACGAGCCTCTTCGTGATGTTCGTGGGCTCGATTCCCACGTTCGTCTCGGCGTGGGAGAACCCGGCCCGCGAGGACAAGCTCGCGTGGACGATGACGCTTGTTTCGAGCGTGTTCACGTTTATGAGCATTTCCCGCTGGTCGCTCATGGACCTCGCTCAGCCTATCGTTTATGCCCTCATCGGCATCGTGATGGCGTACATTCTCTACGTCCGCGCGTATGCATTGAAGTGCGCGCGCTAACCAGGAAAGGAACTCCATGACTGGAAAAGTGATTACCCTGCCTCAGCGCGATGAGATGCTCGCGCGCCTACTCGCGGTGAATGATGACGTGAAGTTGCGGGCGCGGTTCTACCCCAAAATCCTCGATTACGCGGGCTCGGCGAAGACCGCGCAGAGCGTGGGGATGATACTCATGCATGCATACCACACCTACAGCGACTATCTGCCCGACATGGAAGCAATTTGCCTCCATATCGAGCTCCCCGATTTCGTCGACGCGATTGCGCCCGACGCAGAGGTCGCACGTGATGCGAAGGTGTTTTTGCAGAAGATGCTGATGACTCCCGAGTAGGAGTCAGAAGGTTTGCCAGTTGTCCTTTACAACTGGTTTTTTTGTTTTCACCGATTAGTGCAATAACTTAATGTGATGGAAATCTTTTTGAAAGAAAAAGCCACCCTTGGGCTAGGGTGGCCGAAATATCAGCGATGTACCTACGCGGCGCGCCGAAAGCCGCAGTACGCCACGAGAACGGCATGTTCGACGCACACGGGTCCTTGACCGATGGACGCAAGGCCGTGCTTCGTAGCAACCTGCGTGCTGATGTAATGGATCACATCGATCGACTTTTCCTCTTTGAACCCCGAGTTCGTGGGGTCGCCCATGAGGATGCCAATCTCCGCTCCAAGCTCTACGACCTTCATCTTCGAGTCGAGATGCGGCCACAGGGCGAACCCAGCGTTTTGGAGCTCCAACCGCAACTCACCGAGAGCCCTTTGACGCTTTCTTTCGAAGAACATCTTCTTGATTCCGAACATGGTTACCTCCCTTTCCTTGAACTGGTCAGATATTAAAACATATCTGTAAATCAGTCAAGTAAAGCTTTGCGCACGGAATGAATGGTTTTGGAAACTATTTGCTTGGGGGTAGGATGCCGCTCGGCTCGTATGTAGTGAAGATGATGCCGGTCGCGGAAATTTTTGATTCGATGAGTTTAAAGTTTCTGGGCTGTGTTCCTTCCGCAAAAAGCCGTTTACCGCTGCCAATTGTGATGGGGTGTATCCAGAGGTGCATTCTGTCGATGAGGTCATTTTTGAGCAGGGTTTGGATGAGATTCCCGCTCCCCCACACCCACAAATCGGGACCGTTTTGTTCCTTGAGTTTTTTGATTTCGGATACAACATCGCCCGTGATGCAGGTCGAGTTTTTCCACGAAGGCTCAAAAGATTTGTGCGATACAACATATTTTTTCGTGCTGTTAAACGGATTTGCCACCTCAAGGTCTGTTTTTGCCGTAGGCCAGTACGAGGCAAAAATATCGTACGTGAATTTGCCGAGGAGTAATTCAAACGGCATATGCATAAATTCGGCGAGTTTTGCATCAAGCATTTTGTCCGATGGAAACTTCATTTGCCACCCGCCGTACGCAAATCCTCCTGTCGTGTCTTCTTCCGACCCGCCTGGCGCCTGCATTACACCGTCCATCGTTATAAAAGTTGTGGTAATTATTTTTCTCATATGTTGATTGTATCAAAACTTTTTTGTTGGGGTAATTTGCGCAAAAATCGAGAAAGCAAAAAGCCCCGAATTTCGGGGCTTTGAGTTTTTCATGCGGTTTCCTCCTCGCCTGCGATGTTCGCCGTGCGCCGCACCTCGACGCATTCCGGGCAGACCGGAATGATGACCGCGTACTTCCGCCGTTTCAGACCGATGGTCAGCGCACCGACGATGTGCCGCCAGAGCCATTCTGGGCCAGTTTCTTTCGGGCAGAAATCTCTGATGGCAAAGTTCACCTCTGCGAGCGGTTTCCCGCAGATTGAGCACAATCGGACTTTCGCCATGTGCCACCTCCGTCAGATACGATTGGAGCTAAAATCAAAATGCCACGGAGAATTGCGGTTGTCAAAATACACCCGCAAGGGGTGCTTTGTTTTGGCGATGCTGGGGGACAGGGATTCGAACCCCGATTCACGGCTTCAAAGGCCGCTGTCCTATCGCTAACGAAGTGAGGGAACAGAATTCATAAGCATTTCCGCACATTGCTGGGGGACAGGGATTCGAACCCCGATTCACGGCTTCAAAGGCCGCTGTCCTACCATTAGACGATCCCCCAGCAATGTGCACAAATGCGTGCTTATGAATTATGGTTCCGAACGCAGTGCGGTGACAAGCGCAGCGCAACCATTAGACGATCCCCCAATGTCCTTCATTTAACAACAAAAAGGGCGGGAAATCCAGGGTTGTTTCGTTGCTGACATTGCTTTGAATCCAATGATTGACAAATTTTAATATTGTGCTATAATGTTTTTAGATTTGCTTTAAAAATTCAATGGGGGCGTTGCCCCAGAGAGGCATTCAAATGCAAGTTCAGGAAACCGTCCCCCATTTTCACGAGTTGGGTCTGAAGGGTCTTCTCGATCAGTGCAAGGCAGAACTCGGAAACGGTCCATGCTGGCTGGTTTTCGAAGGTGACTGGGGCGGACAGATTTTTCTCACGGTTCCGTGGAATCTGGTCGGCCCGAAGTCGAGGATTTACGATTTGCTCGTTCGTCTCGACAAGCTTGCGTGGAGCAGCAACAAGGGCGGCGGCCGCCTGGTCTACCTCGTTACCGGCAATGAAGAAAATGTCGTGACTGGCGGGATGGGCGGCGGCAAACTCGAAGAGGGTCTGTGGCTTCACGAGATGTTTCACGGCGCGCGCTGTTCCGACCAGCAGTACCTGCAGGACATGCTTGATGGGATTCGCGGCGCGACCTGCGACGAGGTGCGAGACATGAACTGGACGAAGATTGCCAGCGACATGCTCGACCTGAGTCAGCTCCCATCATAGCAACCCGCATCAGAAACGATTCCGACCCCGTTCGGAAGTTCGTCTGATGCGGTCTTTTATTTATGGAGTATTGACAAATATGAATGTTGTGCTATAATGTTTTCGTATTGAGCTTTACAACCGAATAGGGGCAAAGCCCCGGAAAGGTAGTTATGAGCAAGCGTGCCGAGTACGTGTTGGAGGTTCGCGTCGGTCTGCAGTTCCTCAAGCTCGCCGTTTCCAACGAGGTCGACTTCGTGAAGTACCTCCGGAAGCTGGCGCGGCGGCACGAGGCGAGGAACGCCCTGGAGCAGCTCCCGAAGGACGAGCGGTGCCTGATGGACGAGGGGTCCGAGACCGAGCTGTGCGAGGAGTGGTTCGCGGACTTCCTGCTCGACCCGCCCACCGCCGTCGGCTACATGGCGATGATCGAGACGCACATCATCGACTCGGCGCGCCACGGCAACCTCCCGCGCAAGGAGATCGAGCGGGAGATGAACCGCATCATCATCGGGGGCCGCTAGTCGCTCACTCGCAACCTACCAAGGAAAGGAGCCGATTAAACCCACTACAATGTAGTGGGTGTTGTTTTATTTAAAATGCGCTGATTTTTTTCCAATGATGTAAAATAGAAGTAATGACCGACACGCCTAAAAAACTTTGGTTTAAGAGGAAGAGGTATGGATGGGGCTGGACTCCCATAACGTGGCAGGGGTGGTTTTCCGTTGCGGTGTTTGTGGTGCTGGTGGCCTTGAATGCCAATAGAATTGATGGAGATTCGCACTCGGCGAGCGACACTCTCCTTAATGTCATTCCGCAGACGTTTGTACTTGCGTTGCTTTTACTCGCGCTCGCCTATTGGAAAGGCGAAAAGCCCCGCTGGAGCTGGGGCAAGGAAAAGGAATAACCAAAATCCGCCCTTTGGCGGATTTTTTGATATACTGAGACACATGAAGAAGACGCGGGAGGATTATATTAAAGAATTCCACGACGCATTCGGCGTTGAGGTGAATGCTGAGCCGACGGTGAAATTGTTGAAATTGCGCCGCTCGCTTATCGATGAAGAAACAAAAGAATTGTTTGCGGATATTGATGCCGCGATTGCGCACCTCGAAGCGGGCACGCCCGTCCCCCATGCGCTGTACGTAAATATGCTGAAAGAACTCTCGGACGTGCAGGTGGTGCTCTCGGGCACTTCGGTATCGGTGAAGCCCCTAGAGAAACTTGATGAGGCGTTCGTGCGCGTGCACGAATCCAATATGAGCAAGCTCGGCGAGGACGGAAAGCCGATTTACCGCGAGGACGGCAAAGTACTCAAAGGCCCCAATTACCACAAGCCGGATTTAGCGGACCTCGTATAATGGCTACGCCCTCGAACGACCCGCTCCACGGCAAGACGCTCGAATCTATTCTTGAGTTTTTATTGGAACAATACGGCTGGGAGGAACTTGGAACGCGCATCGCCATAAAGTGTTTCACGAATAACCCGAGCATTAAATCGAGTCTCACTTTTTTGCGGAAAACTTTGTGGGCAAGGGAAAAAGTTGAAGCCCTCTATATCGCGACATTGTTGAGGGGCTGAGTGATATTATTAAAGAGATGAACAAAGTGCTTATCGCACTGTTCGCGGCAGCCATACTCCTCGGAGCCGGATTTAGTATTTATAAAATGAACGTGAGAAATGTGATGCATGCGGTCATTACCGGAAGAGTAACGCTCTCGCCTGTTTGCCCCGTTGAGCGGATTCCGCCCGACCCGCGTTGCGCGCCGAAGGGGTACGAGACGGACATTCAGGCGCTCGATGGCAATTCGGTAGTCGGCACTACGCGCACAGGAGCCGACGGAACTTTTAGGCTCATTGTTCCCTATGGAACGTATACAATTGAGGCGGGCGGAGGCGCGGTGTATCCGCGTTGTTCGCCGATAACGATTATCGCGCAATCGCCCGTACTGAACGGGTACGCAATTCCCTGCGACACAGGAATCCGATAGAAATTAATAAATAAAAACCCCCTATTCGCTTAAATTGCGAATAGGGGGCGCGATGCCAAGGGGTTATTTTCTTATTGCGTCGAGACTCCAAGGGCCCGCGCCCGCCGAAGAGAAGTAGAGCCAAATGAAGCAGAAGAGGATGGCGTCCGTGCCCCCGTTCATCATCGGCCAAATGCTCCGCGAGAAGTGCGCAAGGAAGTACGCAACCGCCATTTCTCCCGAGAGAACAAATGCGATGGGACGCGTAAAGAGGCCAAAGAGCATCATTAACCCCCCGAATGCTTCAAGGAAACCCGCGAGACCCATAAGCGAGTAGAGCGGAACGGCGCCCCCTCCTTGCATTGCGCCGATTGGAAACGCGAATAATTTTGACGTGCCGACAAGCGTAAAGAGCAATGCGGCAACGATGCGCAATGCGCTCTGAATGTACGGCGCCCACGACTGCCAATTCGAAACGTGCTTATGAATCTGTTTGTGCATATATTTAGTTATTTTTTTTTCCTACTTCCCTATTTTATCACAATGGCCTCAATGTTATATATAGCCGGCATTCCCCTACTCAGTTTGAGGGCGTCTTGACCCAATCATAGAAAAATGATATCATATTTGCAGTTATTTCACTCATACCATTCCGGTCAATCACACGGAAATACGAAGGAGGAGGCAGTCAATGGCACACATGCTTTCGAAGCTGTTTGCGTTCATTTTGTTCTGCAGTCTCGCGTTGCCCGCGATGGCGCAAGTCATTCCGCCCGCAACCTATCCTCGCCCGTCGGAGTACGACGACGCGGGGCCGCCTCCGTCCATCCCCTCTTCCAAGAGGGCCGAGTTCCAGCGCGACAGCTGGTACATCGGTTTCGGACTCGGCGGAGGGAGCGGCACATACGCCGAGAACGGTTCGACGGGGAAGATGCGCGGTTGGAACAGTACGTCCTCCCGCGATTTCCCCCTTCGGTACCTGAACTTCAAGGTCGGGAAGACGCTCACGTCCAGGATTCTCCTGGGACTCGACGTAACCGGGTTCAGGTCGTTTTCGGATACCGCGTGCTACCCGACCGAGCTCATTGTTACGAACGTGAATCTCGTCACCACGCTTTTCCCGTGGAAAGACGGCTTTTTCCTTCGCAACGGTCTCGGTCTTTCCGGGGTTTCGCATCGGGACGTGGTTTCCGGCAGCCACGCGAAGTATGACGGCGGAGGCAATCTTCTCACCGGCATCGGCTACGCCGTTCTGCTTGGCAAGAACCTTCACCTTACGGTGAATGCCGACTACTCCCAGCAGCGTTACTTCGGGGGCAAGCACCGAGCGAACACCTCGCAGATTGCCGCCGTCTGGGCGGGGCTCGACTGGTACTGATTCAAGAGGCCATTCACGGAATACGTGGATGGCCTCATTTTTTTGATTCGCTTATATTTTTATGATTTGTGCCAATGACGGTACGCTGCTCCTCCAAGGTAGTACGGCCACAATATCAGCGCCGCAACTCCCTTCCAGAATGGAAGGCGAAGGTATCCGATTGCAAATAGCCATCCGGTAATCCAAATAGTACTTTCCATAGTTTTAATAAATCGTGTGTTGTGCAACCGACCTTTCTTATATCAGTATACCAAAAACACCCCGTACGCGCGGGGTGTTTTTTTCAACTTATTACCGAAGATTACTGCGCAATCGCCTGTTTGTATGCGGTATTTGCCGCATCTATTGCCGACTTGTAAGCCGCGTTTGCGGATTTAACCGCTGCGCGATACGCGTCATTCGCCGCGCCGCGTTCTGTTGCCGACTTGTCTGTGGTAGCGGTCGTGATTGCCGCATCACGCGCCTGCCTTGCTGCCACGATTGCTGCGTTGCGTGTTTCGCGCGCGGAATCTACCGCCGCTTTTCTTGCTGCCCTTGCCTGGAGGACTTTTTGCGTTGCTGCCTCCTCATTTGCTTTTCGTGATGACTGTGCATCGCCTACCGCCGACTTATATGCTGCGTCCGCCGCTGTAATTGCAGTCCTATACGCATCCTGCGCAGATTTAATTGCTGCGTTGCGTGTTTCGCGCGCGGAATCTACCGCCGTTTTTCTGTCCGCTCTTGCTTTTGCGATTGCCGCTTGATATGGAGTCTGCGTTCTGGGAGCGATTGCCGCCGCCCCGCCCGAAATTGTTGAAGTTCCCCCGTCGGTCTGTGCAAACGCCGCGCCCGCGCCCAAGAGTGAAAGTGAAATTACCCCGATTGATGCATTTCTGATTATTTTTGTTGCTAATTTTTTGTTCATGGTTATTATAGTGTGTATTTTTAAACGTATTGATTCGACCTTTCACCGATATACAAGTTATACAAAACAAAGACCTGATTTATTTCAGGTCTTTGTTTTTATTTCTTCTAGATTATCTGGTAATACACCTCGCGCAATCCCTTCAAATCAAGCGTCAACCACCGCGCCCATGTGATTTTTATCTTGTAGAGCGAAAAGTTTACGCCCATAAGACTCAAAAATGGACCATAATAGAGCGCTTGCAGTATGGTATCTTTTGTGAGGTTCGCGAGAAATTCATTTTGTTTGCCCGCTTCTTCGATGCGTTCCGCCTCGCCCGACATTTGCATGGTTGATGGGCCGAGTTCTGTGCTAATTACCAGGGACACGTTTTTATTCTGCGCGATGTTTGCCGCCTTTCTGGTGTCGTTCCGCGTGATGAAAAATAAATTGTTATCATCATCAATAAAATACAGGACCATTGCCGATTCCGGTTTCCCATCCAATGAAACTGTTGAAATTACCGCAAGTTTCCTATTTTTGATGAACACCATCGCTTCTTTCTTTATCTTTTCATCCGCAATTTCTGTGACCATATCTCCAGTATACCACGCTCAGTTTCAATATTTGGTATAATGGAAGCAAATACCCACAGTCGCACTGGATATTGACAAATATAATATATTGTGATATAAACAATCTATGGAAAAAGGAATGTTTGAACATATGCGCAATGATTCCTATAGGGCTGCAAAGGCTGCCGAGGAGGCAGTGCCAAAGCCAGAGCCCGAGAAGCTTTTTCCGACTGAGGAGTTAACCCCGGAAGAAATGGATAGGCGCGCAGCGGCTGCGTCTCAAAGAGAATTCAAAAAGACGCAGGAAATAGAGTTCGTTTTCGACAAAACAGCGGGGGAAGAAAATATTGAGATGAGTGATTGGAGAGAAAAGCAACTGGCGGCGAAGGCGCTTGCGGCCAAGATTATTGCAGAGAGACAGGCAAAAAAAGAAAAAGAGAAAAAGTTTTAGCGTCCACAAACCCCGCCCTCACGGCGGGGTTTTTCTCTAAACGTGGTAAAGTGAATATATGCCGACAGATCAAAATATTGATTTTGCATCCGCCCCTCTTTATAAAGCCTTTGACGCCCTTTCTTCGAATAATTCCGGAATATCGGATGCTGTCGCCGCGCTCCGACTAAAGAAATTCGGCGCGAATGAGATAGGCGCGGGTCGCGATGTTTTTTTTCTCATAGATCTTGCGAAGCGTTTCATTAACCCCCTCGTTATTGTTCTTATTATTATTGCCGCATTTTCCTATTTTTTTGGAGATAAAATTAGCACGCTTGTCGTGGGGGCAATGGTTACGATGAGTGTCGGCCTTTCTTTTTTTCAGGAACGCAGAGCGCAAAGGGCAGCAAGGAAGCTCGGTGAGATGGTGCAGACAATGTGCGAAGTTATCCGCGAGGGCGTTATTAAGGAAATTCCGCTTAAAAGCGTTGTACCCGGCGACGTGGTGAATCTTTCGGCCGGCGATATGATTTCGGGCGACGTCCGCATTATTTCCGCAAAAGATCTTTTCGTGAATCAGGCGTCGCTTACAGGAGAATCATTTCCTGTCGAGAAGCTTGCAGAAAACGCACCCGAAGGAACTGCAATTTCTCCGCAGTTGCGGAATATGGCGTTTATGGGATCGTCTGTAATGAGCGGTATCGGTACGGGGCTTGTAATTCATACGGGGCGGCATACTGCATTTGGCGCGCTTACGCAGAAACTCGCCGAAGCGAAGGGCGAAACATTATTTGACCGCCAGATGAGGGAATTTACGTGGCTTATGATACGCGTGATTCTTGTCGTCGTCATCGCAATAACGGGCATCCGCGCGTTGCAACACCGAAATATGATTGAGTCGCTTCTTTTTGCGCTTGCGGTCGCGGTACAGATTACTCCCGAGACACTGCCGATGATTGTAACCCTTAACTTATCGCGCGGTGCGCTTGCGATGTCGCGGAAGAAAGTTATCGTAAAGCGCCTCAATTCAATACAGAACCTCGGCGCTATGGACGTGCTTTGTTCTGATAAAACGGGAACGCTTACAATGAACGAGATTATTCTTGAGCGGCATGTGAATGTGTCGGGGGCTGAGGATGAGAATGTGTTTATGTACGGTTACATAAACAGTTTTTATCAGACCGGCATCAGAAACCTTTTGAATGCCGCGGTATTGAAGCATAAACGCGAGGACTTGCACGGATATGAGAAACTCGATGAAGTGCCATTTGATTTTGAACGCAAAATAAATTCGGTAGCGGTAAAGAAGGATAATAAGGTAACGTTTATCGCGATTGGCTCGCCCGAGGAAATTATTGTGCGTTGCGTCTCATACGATGAGCACGGCGTGAAGAAGCCGTTGCACCCCGACCATCACGCGCACATTCTTTCGGAATATCTGAAGCTGAGTGCAGAGGGTTTTCGCGTGCTGGCAGTTGCGCATAAGCCGATTGAGGAGAAAAAGGCATATGACGTTCACGACGAGAGCGAACTTACACTTATCGGCTATATGGGCTTCCTCGACCCCGCAAAGCCTTCTGCGAAGGAGGCGGTTGCCGCACTTGCCCGCGAGGGAGTCGCGTTCAAAATCGTTACGGGAGATAGCGAGCTAGTGACGAAGAAAATCTGCGGCGATCTCGGCATTGAGACGGGAACGATTGTGGTGGGAAGCGAAATAAACGCACTTACTGACGCAAGACTCGGGGAACTTGCCGAGAAGACTCGCGTATTTGCGCGTATGACTCCCGAACAGAAAGAGCGTATTGTGAAGAGTCTGAATCTGCGCGGCCATACTGTGGGGTATCTCGGCGATGGCATTAATGATGCGCTTTCACTGCGCGCGGCGGATGTGGGGCTTTCGGTAAATAATGCCGTTGATGTGGCGAAGGAGTCTGCGGGTATCGTGCTTCTTGAGAAAGATTTGGACGCGCTTACCGATGGTGTTCTTGAGGGGCGCAAGGTCTACGGCAATTTTATGAAATATATCCGCATGACGAGTATGGTGAACGCGGGATATATGATTACGACGACTATTGCGAGCGTCGTACTCCCCTTTTTACCAATGGCTCCCGTGCAGATGCTCCTCAATAATTATCTCTATGAAGTCGGACAGGTTGGTATTCCGAGCGATAATGTAGACCGAGAGTATCTTCGTTATCCAAGAAAATGGCATATGCGTTCGATATTTCTTTTTATGCTCACGCTCGGCCCCGTTGTTTCGCTTTTCGATTTTATTATGTTCGGCATTCTTTTGAAATATTTTAATGCCGGAGCGAATCAAGAACTTTTCCAAACGGGTTGGTTCCTGCAGACCATGCTTGCGCAAATGCTGCTTATTTTTATAATCCGCACGCGAAGAATTCCCTTTTTTGAAAGCAAACCCAGCTATACGCTTTCCGCATTCGTATTTTCAATAATTGCGCTTGTGTTTATCCTTCCTTATTCACCGCTTGCGCAGGCTCTTCATCTTGTTGTAATGCCCGCACCCTTCTTCCTAATACTTTTTAGCACTATTGCGCTCTACCTTGTTTTGGTGTGGGCGGTAAAAAACTGGTTTATAGAACACGTCGCCAGGAATTGATTTAGTGGAATCGAGGGGGTATGATGCAAACAGCTATTTACCACGCTATTCCCTAAAGAAAGGAGCTGATTATGGGCGCATTCTTGAGGCGTGAAGCGGTATTGAAGCCCCTGTATGTGTCCGTTCGGTGTCAATGTTCGACTGATGGTTCCGGACTTTCTACTCATATTATTTTCTATTTCGAGGCATTCGGAAGGTGCGCGAGCTGCCTTCTTATTTGTATGCAGTGCGGCGGACACTGGAGAGAAAAAAATACCGAGCTTAAGTCGAGGCTTGACGGATTCGCCGAGTCGGCGCTGGCCCATCCGTCTAATGAAAAATGGATTCACTGAAAGCCCGTTGATGGAAAAGAGGCGTACCGATGCTCGACAAGAAGAGCACCCGCCGTTTTTTATTGACGTATTTGGATATGGATTGCGAATGCGTAAATGGAGATTTTTGCCTTCACGTCGCCATTCAGAAACTCGACGGAACAATGAGCGATGAGGTTACATATCTCATTTCATGCCAAAGGTGCCATTCGTGGATGTGGTATGAAATTCCATTCACTGAATGCGAAGAATTCATGATTGAGATTTTGTATCACGAAAAGAATGAAACGTATTTTCATTAATGCGCGATTGACTCAGGAACGGGGGTTGGTACATGGGATTGCATGATTCGATTAGACTATGGAAGCTGACGCATGTCGACATGACGTGTGAGTGCGTAAATGGAAACTATGTCGCGCATGCGTTGATTCAGATGTTCAATTGCACCTCGCATTCCCACACGGCATACCTTATCGTGTGTTTGAATTGCGATCAGTATTGGCGCGTCTTCGTTCCTTTCGATTGCAGGCAATTTGATTTGCTTGTTCTTGATATTCTCACAAACAAAGCGAACGGAGAGTTGTACAACAACTAATCTCTTTGAGAGGAGGACTGCATTTGCGCGAGACGAGACGTGTTGCTGCAAGGTTGTGCGGACACTTGATAAGAGTCCACAAGAAACGAAGGGGAAAGGTTCATCCGCTGTGCAAGAGGTGCATGTCCCAGCACCCCCTTGAGGTGAGACGGTGCATTGTCTGCGGTTCATCAATCGTGTTTTCTCCGATAATGCAATACATTTATGCGAAGAAGGGATTGAATCTGCCCTCGCGCTGCGTGCGTTGCAATAAAGATATGAAACTTTTTATTCGCGCGATTCGCATGGTGATGTGCCGCTACCGCAACTCCGTGACCATCGACTACAAGACGGTGTCGCGGCTCGGTTTTCCGACTAATCAACTTGTTTGCGTGTTGCGCGGCAAGCGTGACCGCGAGCTCGTTGCCGAGGTCTGCATCGAGGAGCGGTCCAACGGTGAGCGGATTCCCGTCATTAAGTATGTGGAATAGTAATGGGGTTTCGGCGTAAGCCCGCCTGTATGTTTACAGGCGGGATTTTTTTATGATTATTGCCAGGAGAAGTTTCTACCGAAGTGCCCCCAGCGGGAGGTATCGGCCCATTTTACCTTTCCGAGATTCAGCATTGCATATATTCCCTTCGGTGAAAGGTCGTATTCTGCGCCTATTGTTATTTCTTTCCCATCAATTTCCGCCACCGCCATCACTGGTTCCTTTTTTCCGATGGCATAGGCAAGTTTTACGCGTACGGCGTTTGCGTTGTGTTTTTTGAGGAGTAGAACTGCAAGCTTGCGCGCAGCGTATGCTCCGCTTCGGTCAACTTTTGTGTAGTCTTTTCCCGAAAATGATCCGCCGCCGATGCCGATTTCGGGTCCATAGTTGTCTATCACAATCTTTCTTCCTGAAATGCCCGTATCCGCATCAAATCCGCCAAGCTCCCACTCGCCTGCTGGATTAATAATATATTCATCCGCAGTAATATTATTTTTTACAAGTTTTAACAGGTCGTTCGACTTTGTATTTTGAAAACTCGCGACCACCGTGCGGACATTTCCGTTTTCAAGCGTTACCTGTGTTTTTCCGTCATACGGATACTGTGTAAAGATGGTTTTGCAAAGGTCGCGTGCGAGCACATATTCCCGCGGCAAAAGCACATTAGTTTCATTTGTTGCATACCCAATCATAATACCTTGGTCTCCTGCGCCGCCCGTATCAACACCCTTCGCAATAAAGGGGCTTTGTTTTTCAACAATCGAACGTATCTGAAAATCTGCACCGACTATTTGCTGCGTTATCGCGCGAATATCGATGTTTGCCTTGCTTGTTACTTCTCCTGACACGACTATCTGCTTGTGTCCGCCCATTACCTCTATTGCGACCCGCGATTTCTGGTCCTTCTTCATAAATGCATCAAGCAGAGAGTCCGCAATGAAGTCGCATATCTTGTCGGGGTGTTGCGGCGAGACAAACTCGCATGTTTTTGTGTTGTTCATAGATTTTTTATTGCAACTGAATACAAAAAAAGAGCTCCTCCGGAATTCGTGAGGAAGCGTGTCGACCTTTATCTTCCCCCGTGCGGGGTTGGATGGAGCACCTTCCTGACAGGTATGTCAGGGGTTGCTGGGTGGATCATCGAGCCAATTCTCTCCCCACCGCTCTGGATATGTATTCAGTTGTAGTTGCATTCTAGCACAATTTTGGGCAATGATACAATCAATGGGTATGAACTCCGTTAGAGGTTTAGATGGGATGAAAAAAGTCGTAGTGGTGGGAGGAGGTTCGGGCACGTTTAACGTATTAAAGGGGCTTAAACACCATCCCGTTCACCTTACTGCTATTGTTACTGCGTTCGATAACGGAGGAAGTTCGGGTATTCTCCGCGACGAGTTCGGCACGCTTCCTGCGGGCGACGTACGGCGGTGCCTCGTGGCGCTTGCGCCCGATGAGGGCGACGCAACGCTCCGCGATCTTTTTAATTATCGTTTTAAATCCGACAGCTCTTTGCGCGGGCATAGCTTTGGCAATCTTTTTCTTCAAGCGCTTACCGATGTTGCAGGCAATGAAGTCGACGCCATTGAACGCGCGGGCAAGCTCCTGGGTATTAATGGCGTTGTGCTCCCCGTTTCGACCGATAACGCGCATCTGTGCGCCGAACTTGAGAACGGCGAGGTAATTAAGGGAGAAACGAATATTGATATCCCGAAGCACGACGGCGCGCTTAAAATTAAAAGAGTGTTTCTTTCCCCGGACGCGCGCATCAACCCCCGTGCGGCGGAGGCGTTAGAGCAGGCTGATTTGATAGTGTTCGGCCCCGGAGACCTCTACTCGTCCATTATTCCCAATATGCTCGTGAAAGGTTTTTCCGACTCGGTTGTGCGGAGCTGCGCGAAGACCGTGATGGTCGTGAATGCTATGACAAAATGGGGAGAGACCAACCATTTTAAAGCGTCCGATTTTGTGAGGCAATTACTGCATTATTTGGGCCTTCCTGTCCTCGATGCTTTGGTATACAACGCGTCTGAATTGCGCGGCGAACTTGTCCAAAAATACGCCTTTGAACGCGCGTATCCTGTTATCGTTGACGAAAAAACACTGCACTCATACGCGAAAAAAATATTGCATTATGACGTCGTGAGCCAGTCCGACGTGGTGCGCCACGATGCCCAAAAACTTTCGCGCGTTCTTGTGGATTTTTTGGCGCAATAACCTTGTGTTTTACCCGCCTCTATTGTAATATTTTCCGTGGTACGATACGCTCTTCGTCAGTACCTTAACCAATAAGAGGAGTGCACATCACCATGACACACAAAGAAGCAACGAAGCAGTCGCTCATGAAGAAGCACCTCACGGAGGAGGTGAAGAAGAAGCTCGCAGGAGTTGTGACGCCGAGCGGGTTTACGCTCGCGCAGGCAATCAACTCTGGGCTAGTCAACGAGGATTCGAGCGTCGGCGTGTATGCCGGCGACGAGCACTCGTACGTGCTGTTTGCTCCCCTTTTCGACCCCATCATCGAGGAGTATCACGGCGGATACAAGAAGGAAGACACGCACAGCGCCGACCTCGACGCAACGAAACTCGTTGCCGACAGCGTCGACCCTGATGGATCCTTCGTCGTTTCAACGCGTATCCGCGTCGGACGCAACTTGAAGGGCATTCCTTTTGCTCCGGCGATTTCCGCCGAGCAGAGGCGCGAAGTAGAGCGCCGCGTAGTTGACTCTCTTTCGAAGTTCGACGGCGATTTGAAGGGTATGTATTATCCGCTCGCCGGAATGGACGAAGCAACGAGGCAGCAGCTCGTGGCTGACCACTTCCTCTTCAAGAAGGGAGACCGTTTCCTCGAGGCAGCCGGCGCAAACCGCGAGTGGCCTGAGAGCAGGGGTATTTTCCACTCCGCCGACAAGCGTTTCTTGGTCTGGGTGAACGAAGAGGACGAGCTCCGCATCATCTCGATGCAGGAAGGTGGCAACGTCCGCGAGGTTTTCTCGCGACTTGCACGCGCTATCGAAATGCTTCAGCGTCAGCTTCAGTTCGCGTACACGGAGCACCTCGGATACCTTTCGAGCTGCCCCACGAACCTCGGCACTGCTATGCGCGCCAGCGTGCACGTGAAGCTGCCGAAGCTCGGCAAGAACGAGGCGAAGCTGAAGCGCATCTGCAACGAGCTGAAGCTCTCGCTTCGCGGCATCGACGGCGAACACTCGGACAGCAAGGGCAGTGTGTATGACATCTCGAACAAGCAGCGCCTCGGCATCTCCGAGGTGGATGCGGTGAATCTGCTCATTCGCGGCGTCGGCACGCTCATCATGCTGGAAAAGTGCGAGGATTAGCCTTCCGTATCTGAATCTCATCCGCATACTCAATAGAGTATGCGGATTTTTTTATTGTTTCTAAGAGTCGTGAAGAGTAGAATGATGGGGTATGAACACTATTATAAAAGCGTTGCAGTGGCGCTATGCAACCAAAAAGTTTGATGCGCAAAAGAAACTTTCAGAAGGACAGATTGATGCGATGCTTGAAGCATTGCGGCTTGCGCCTTCCTCATTCGGCATTCAGCCATGGAAATTTGTGGTGGTGAATAACCCCGCAACGCGCGAGCAATTGAAAGCGGCCGCGTGGAACCAGACGCAGGTTACGGATGCTTCCCATTTCATTGTTATTACTGTTCCTTCCGTTCCCGATGAGTCGCTCGTAGACGCGCATCTCGCATCAATGAAAAAGGACAATCCTTCGATTGATGATGCGAAGCTCGGAGCTCATGAGAAAACAATGAAGGGCTTTATGAAGATGAAAACTTCCGATGCCTTGAAGGCGTGGGTGCGTAATCAAGCATATATCGCGCTCGGCGTTGTACTTACCGCCGCTGCGGCAGAAAAGATTGATGCGTGTCCCATGGAGGGCTTTGACTCCGCAAAGTTCGATGAAATTTTGAACTTTAAGTCTCGCGGACTTGAATCCGTGGTGTGCGTTGCGCTCGGCTTCAGATCAGCCGAGGATACGCATGCGAATGAACCAAAATCGCGGTTTGCAAAAGAAGATGTGATTGTTGAAATAAACTAGTAAAGAAAAATTCCCGCGAATGCGGGAGTTTTTTATTTTCTCTTTATTTGTTCCGCAGCATGCGTACCCGCGACATATCCGCTCGTCCAACAGAGCTGAAGACTGAAGCCGCCCGAGGGTCTGTCGATATCCAAAATATCACCCGTAAGATAGAGATTGTTGTATTTCAACGAACGCATTGCGCGCGTATCAACTTCAGTGAGCGGCACGCCGCCGCTTGTCACAATTGCCTTGTCGCTTCCCAAGAGGTGTTCCACGTGCATCGGCAACGCTTTCAATGTCGCAATAAGCTTCATACGCTCTTCGCGCGTAATGCTGTGGCAAAACGTGTCAGGACGAATTTCGGATAGCGACATAACTATCGGCGCAAGCGCCGCCACAGGAACAAGCTCGCCGACCACGCTTTTAAATATCTTATTGCTGTTCGTTTTAAAGATTTCCTGCAGTTTTTCGTTCAACATTCCGTGGTCGAGCGCCGGCTGGATATCAAGAAGAATTTCAACGGGGCCGTATCCAAGAAGCTCGCCGATGTCCTTGCTCATATTGATGATAGTGGGACCGCTTACTCCAAAGTGCGTGAAAAGAATCCTCCCCTTCTTTGAAAGTTGTTTTTTGCCGTTCTGTATAACGGAGAGTTTTATGTCGTTTAGGGTCACGCCCTGAAGCGCTTTTACCCAGACGTCGGTTATGGCAATTGGCACAAGCGACGGATCGGGTTTCGCAATCGTGTGGCCGATGTCCGAGAGCCACGCGAAACCGTCTCCCGTAGAGCCCGTATCGGGTCGCGATAATCCTCCCGTTGCAACAACAATTGCGCGTGCGTGTATTGTTTCTCCGTTTTCGAGTTCGAGCCCGGTTATGCTTGTTTTGTCGCGCGTAATGCTTTTAACAGCGCTTTCTGTTGATATTGCGACTCCCCCTTTCTTCATATACGAAACTAGCGCATCGCGGATTGAGGATGATTTATTGCTCGCAGGAAATGCGCGTTTTCCCTCCTCAATTTTGTGCGGACTGCCGTATTGCTCAAAAAATGCAATGGCTTCTTTCACGCCGAACTGAGAAAACGGTGAATGGAGGAAGTCGCTCGCCTTTCTGAATTTCGAAAGGAGCGTGCGCGTGTCGAATTCTGCATTCGTAAAGTTGCACCTGCCTCCGCCTGATATTAAAAGCTTCTTGCCAAGGACGGCATTTTTCTCAAGCAAAATTACCCGGGCGCCCAGTTCGGCCGCCCTGCCTGCCGCCATCATACCTGATGGTCCCCCGCCTATTACCGCAACGTCCCACTCCTTCCTTTTCTGCATACCCACCATTGTACGGAATAGTGACAAAACGGCAAATATCTGGCACAATGAAGCACCAGTAAAAACTATGGCAAACGACGAGGTCATATTGCGTTTTGACAAGGTTTCGTACGAGTACGGACCCCATCACCCCATTTTGGATGAGGTGTCATTTGGCGTGCGCAAGGGTTGGAAGGTGACGCTTATGGGTCAGAACGGTGCAGGCAAGAGCACTATTTTTAAACTTATTACCAAAGCGATTCATCCTGAATCGGGTTCTGTTCACGTTGCAAACGGAATGACTATTGCTACCGCGCGCCAAGTTATTCCCCGCGATGAGCTCGAACTTACTATCCGTGAATTTTTTGAAAAGCGTTTTGATAAGAAGGTCTACAATATCGATCCGCTCATTGATGAGGTGCTTGAAGTGGTGAATCTCTCGGCGCCACACGACAGGATTGTAAAGTCATTTTCTGGCGGCCAGCAGGCGCGCCTGCTTCTTGCGTCCGCGCTTATTCAGGCGCCCGATTTGCTCCTTCTTGATGAGCCGACAAACAACCTCGACAAGGAAGGCATCGCGCACCTTACGAAATTCCTCGTTGAATATAAGAAAACGCTCATTGTTATTTCACACGATGCGCAATTTTTGAACGCGTTTACGCAGGGCGTGCTCTACCTCGATTTGCATACGCGCAAAGTTGAGCAGTACGTCGGCAACTACACGAACGTGGTCGCCGATATTACGTTGCGTATTGAGAAAGAAAACCGCAAAAACGCGCTTCTCGAAAAAGAAATTCAGGCGAACAAGGAAAAGGCGAACTTTTTCGCGCATAAAGGCGGACAGATGCGTCTTGTTGCAAAGAAAATGAGGGAGAAGGTTGAGGAAATGGAGGAACAGATTGTCGATGTCCGCAAGGAAGATAAGACCATCAGGCCTTTCGTAATCCCCTCCCAGCCCGAACTTATCGGCGATATTTTGAAAATTGCTTCATATACGATTTTTAAGAATCATAAACCCGTCAATAAAAAAGCCAATATTGCGATAAAGAAGAATACGCACCTTTTACTCTCGGGCCCCAACGGCATCGGCAAGAGCACATTGCTTGAGTCTATCGCCCGCGGAGGGAAGGGTTCTTCTATTCAGGAGGGCGTCCGCGTCGGCTATTACCGTCAGGATTTTTCGACGCTTAACTTTGAAGATACCGTCTACAACGCACTCGCGTCAGTTATGGACAGAATTACCGAACTTGAGCTCCGCTCCACTGCGGCGGGCTTCCTTATCGACGAAAATGTGATGAAAAAGAAAATCGGTACGCTCTCAGAAGGCCAGAAGGGACTTGTTGCGATGGCGCAATTGGTGCTTCTCCGCCCTGGACTCCTTATCTTGGACGAGCCGACGAACCATATGAATTTCCGCCATCTCCCTGTAATCGCGGCGGCGCTCAATAAGTATGACGGCGCGATGGTGCTTGTAAGCCACGTCCCCGAGTTCGTGAGCCAGATACGCATCGACGAAACGTTCGACCTCGCAAAAGAATAAAAGTGTTCAGCCCTTCCTGCCGGAAGGGCTGAAATCTTGAATGACAAATTTTCAATTTCCAATGACGGAATAAGAGGCGGATACTTCTTGATTGTCGGTGTTTGAAAATTGAAAATTATGAATTTAAAATTCCCCGCCTATCAGATAGGCGGGGAATCTTGTTATCGTCCGAATCTTTCTCTGCGCGGTCCGCGGCTGCGGAAACGGGGTGTGCGCTTCGGGCCTTCTGCATGCCTTCGCGCGTAGCCGTTTTGCTGGAGCTCAGCACTCCTCGAACCCTCCACTTTAACACGGGTACGGCTCTGACTGCGATCCATATGCGGGAAGCGGCGCATCTGGCGACGTTCCGGACGTTCATCGGGAATTCCGGTTTTTACACCCGGCAACGGCCTCGGAAGTTCTGGAAGTTTTGAAACCGGAAGCGTTGAGCGGACGAGGCGCTCGATAGAGCGGACGTCATCGCGCTGGTTTGAGCGCGCAAATGAGATTGCGTGGCCGCTTGCACCTGCGCGGCCGGTTCTGCCGATGCGGTGCACATAATCTTCCGGATTTTCAGGAAGATCGTAGTTAATAACGAGCTCAATATTGTTTACGTCGATGCCACGGGCCGCGATATCGGTTGCCACGAGTACGCGGTATTTTCCTGTCTTAAATCCCGCAAGCGCTTCTGTGCGCTGTCCGAGCGAGCGGTTCGAGTGAATCTCGGTGGCAGTGTGGCCCAAGAAGCGAACCGTCGCCGCAATGCGTTTTGCATTGTGTTTCGTGCGCGAAAAGACAAGCACTGAACCCTTATAATCCTGAAGAATCTTTTCCAAAAGACGCGATTTATCTTCCTGCGACACAAAGAACAATTCTTGCGTGACGTCCTTTGCGGTACTTCCCTGACGCGCGATTTCAACACGAATCGGAAGCTGCATATACGTGCGCGCAATGTGCACGATTTCATCAGGCATCGTCGCCGAGAAAAGCATGGTCTGGCGTTCCTTGGGAACTGTCTGCAAAATCTGTTTCAACTGAGGCGCAAAACCCATATCAAGCATCCTGTCCGCTTCATCGAGGACGAGCGTGCGCACTTTTTCGAGTGAGACTGTTTTTTGGTCGAGGTGATCAATCATTCTTCCCGGCGTGCAGATAAGGATGTCGGGTTTGCGTGCCAAGCTGCGGAGCTGGCGTTGCATCGGTTCGCCGCCGATTAATACGGTAAATTTAACGCCAAGAGGGCTTCCGACCGCATGCAATGATTCCGCAACCTGAAGCGCGAGTTCGCGCGTCGGCACAATCACAAGACCGCGGCCTACTCCTGAGAGCACGCGCTGAATCATAGGAATGCCGAACGCAAGCGTTTTGCCTGTGCCGGTCTGAGCAATGCCCATTACGTCCTTTCCTTCGATACCCACAGGGATAGACTGCCCTTGGATAGGGGTGGGCGCTTTAAAGCCCAATTTTTCGATTACAGAGAGGATTCCGGGGGCTATACCGAGCTCCGCGAACCTCTTTTCATTAGTATTCATTTGTTGGGGCATTCTAGCACGTTGACAGAAATAAAGATAGTATGCGGTCTATCCGCCTTCCCTAACCCTTATCTGAACGAAAATGAATGCACAATTCCCTCAAGAAGCGCTTTCACGCGTTCGATGTTGAATTCGTGCAGTCCGAACTCTTCGGGGTAGTTTCCGAGCGCGGTTGAATGAATAAGATATTCGATTGCGTAACACGAACCGTTAAGAATGGTGCGGTAACTTGTTTGATAGTATCTATTTCCCGCTCCCGCGTCTGAACTGCTATACACTCGGAAATCAGTACCATGTATCGTTTCGTTTGTTACACCGCCTAACCCGCCTCCCGTCTGTTGATACTGCAGACAATTTGCGACTGCAGACGCATCATCGCTTGAACCGACCGTGAGTTCCGCATCTTGGAAGTTGGACATCGGCTCAAAAAGTTTCGGCACCTCTATGCGCAAATAACTCATTCCGTTTGTGCCGTTGCTGTCGCGCCGCCAATCGGTTGTTTCTGACCTTCCCATTTCTGCGGGCTGGATATCAATCGGCGTTTTGAACGTAAACGTGAGGCCCGGAATCTGCTGGTCTACCCACGTTTCGCTTTTCATTTGAAGCGCGGTTGCGGCGCTTATCGAGACCGATGGTTCTTTTATTAATGTTTTTCCGCGCACAATGCCATACCACGCTCCAAGACCGAACCCTGAAAACGGCAACACTACGAGCATTGCGAGCGCAACCAATTTTGAGAAACGCGTTACCTTATTCCATTCAATGCGATGTAGTTTCATGTTATTCGTAACGGAGCGCTTCTGCGGCCTCCATTTTTGATGCTCGCCGCGCCGGGAAGTAGCCCGCCATCATTCCTGTTACAAATGTTATCACAAGAATTACGAAGAGTCCCAGATAATCGAGCGCCGCAAATGAGAAGAGATTGCTGATGCCAAATGTTGTAGCAGAGAGCCCGATAAGATACGCACTTAAAATGCCGGTGACAAGCCCCACAATTCCTCCAAAAAGTCCGATAAAACCTGCTTCTATGAGGAACATTGAGAGAATGTTTTCGCTCGACGCGCCTATGGCTTTCAGTACGCCGATTTGCTTTGTGCGTTCAAGCACGGACGTATACATAGTATTCGTAATACCCACCGCGCCGACGAGCAGTGAGACAAGCGCAATCACCACCAGCACGAATTCGATCATGCCGAGAATGTCGCCTACGAGCTGATTCACTTTTTTTGAAGTGAGCACCGTGAAGTCGCGCACTACTTCCTGCTTTGCGAGTTCCGCGCGGATTTGACGCGCAATAATTTCAATATTGTATCCCGGAAGAATTTTGACCATTGCGGAAATAGCCCCTCGTCTGTCGGTCAGCATATGAAAATTGTCGAATGACATATATGCCGAATTGTCATCATCCCGACTTCCTGTTTTGTCGAGTACTCCGGAAACCATTATGCGCTTTGATGCGCCAAAAATAATTTCGTCGCCTGCGTGAACCCCGCGCTTAAAAAGTTCATTTGCTGCCGTGTATCCGAGCACCACCTTGCTTTCTGTGTCATTTGTCGGCCATGTTCCTTCAGTAAGTTTCAATCCCTGCATTTCTTCGAACACAACCCGCATTTCACGCCACTTAACTGCGTGCACCATTATTGTTTCTTTTTCGCCGTTGAATTCGGTATTGAAGGCCGCAATATCAACAGGCGAAGCAAACCGCACTCCGGGAATCGAATTAAGCGCGGTAATATCTCTTTCCCTGAACCGCCGGTCTCCAAAAAGTCCGCTTATGGGATTAGTTTCTTTTCCGGGCATCAGCGCAATCATATCCGAGCCGAACATGCTGAGCATTTTTGATGCAGCGCTTTGTACACCCGAACCCAACGCAAAAATACAAACAACGAGCATTACTGCGATAACGATACCGAGCACGGTGAGGAAGCTCCGCATGCCACGGTATCGGATCCCCTTCAGTACAAGAATAATCGATTGTTTAAGCATTATTCGGTATAGGTTGCTTTATGCACGTGGTGGTCGGGCACGAGTACGCCGTCGCGTACGGTAATTATTTCATCGGCGCGTTCGGCAATGTCCTTATCGTGCGTGACTATCACCAGCGTTTTTCCTTGCGTGCGGTTCAGTTCAATCAGCGAATCAAGCAGCATATTGCCCGTTTTTGAATCGAGGTTTCCCGTCGGTTCGTCTCCGAACAATATCGCGGGATCGTTTACGAGTGCACGAAGAAGCGCAACGCGCTGCTGCTCACCCCCCGAAAGTTCCGTTGGTTTGTGCGTCATTCGTTCGCCCAAGCCCACTTCTTTAAATCTTTTATCGAGAAGTTTGCGGCGCGCAATATCATCAGCGTGGCCTGAAAACACGAGCGGGATTGTCGCATTCTCATATGCATTGAGCCATGGAATCAGGTTGTATTGCTGGAATACAAAACCGAAGACGGTCGAGCGCAGTTCCGCCGCCGCATCATCAGTAAGCTTTGAAGCGTCTTTTCCGCGTACCAGTACCTTTCCTTTTGTCGGTTTGTCGAGGAGACCCATCATATTGAGGAGCGTGCTCTTACCTGAACCGCTCGGGCCGATAATTGAAACAAAATCTCCTTCCCAAATATGAACGTCGACTCCTTTTAAAATTGACGTTTGCGATGCGCCATGCCCGAAGGATTTATATACTCCCTCGAGATGAATGAAGGGCACGCCAAGATATTTTTCGGGATTTTTTTTAAAACGCTCAAAACATCCCTCACCGCAAAAGTGATAATGTTTTCCCTTGTATGCGCAGGTTAACGCGTGCGGAAATTCCTTGAGGTGCATACCGCACACCAAGTCTATTTTCGACTCCATTCTTTCGTGTTCGCTGTGCATGAAGCCTATTGATTGCCCGAAACGCGGACATACTGGCCTTCTTTTAGCCCCTCAATAATTTCGATATTTTCACCGTCCGAAACGCCCGTTTTTACCTCGGTCTCCGTGATTGTTGTTCCATTCACGACTTGTACATATGATTTTTCCCCCTTCTTATATACGGCTATCCCTGAAATTTTCACCGCATTCTTCTTCGTTTCCGCGATAATTTTAAGATCGGCGCTCATTCCTGCGCGCACAATATTGCCGTCCTTTTGCGCCACAGATGGATCGAAAAAGATGTTTGCGCGGTAGAATGTATCACCCTCCTTGATTATTTCCTTGGCATCTATCGATAAGAGTTTTCCTACATACGTATTATCGGGAAACGCATCGAATTTTATATTCACATCAAGTCCGCCGTTCATTCTGAGCTTTCCGATATCAAGCTCGGAGATGTCTGACTGGAGTTTCAACGCGTCTACGGAGAGCGATATCGCGGGAGTTCCCGGCGTAAATATTTCTTTTTGCTCAAGGTATACCTTCGTAACAATCGCCGAGGCGGGCGCATAGAGCGTCGCTTTTGCAATCTTATCCTGTGTGGCGGCAATTTCGCTGTTTACTTCATCAACCTGCGCCCTTGCTGCTGCAATTTCTTCTTCACGTGTTCCCGCCTGTTTAAGCGAGAGCTGATTCTGCGCGATTGAGAGGGCGGATTGCGCGCCTGATACCTTTTCTTCAGCGGCCGAGAGCGCCGTTACTGCAAGCCCCACTGCCAGCCTGCCCGCCGACACATTCGCCCGCCACGTATCAATGGTCGTCTGCGTGAGCTGTGTATTTGCGGTCAGCGTATTCAAGAGAATCGTTGTTTTATCGCAGAGTGCGCGCACGAGTGTAAGGTTTGCATTTGCGCTAACTCCGAATGCGGAGAGGTCGCCGGACGCATCGATAGTTTTTAACGAATCCGACCAATCATTCAATTTTGATTCGATTGTAAGACGAAGCGCTTCAATATCCGTTTTTAACTGCTGATCGCTGATTTGAAAAGAAAGCTGGGGGGCTGTTCTGGGATTCAGGAATAACGGATCAATTTTATTGCGCACCGTATCATCGGAACGCGTATATGCATCCGTAATTGCAGCGATGAGGCCTCCCTTTGCGCTGTCGAGCGCGGCTTGCGCGCTCGCAACGTTTGCACGGGAAACATTTTCGTCCTGAAGCGTTGCGCCCGCTTGAAGTTTGCGGAGATTTGCCTCGGCTTGCTGCAATACGGCCTGGAGGCGAGCGAGGTCGAGATCAAGCTCTTTGGTTTCAAGCTTCAATAGAGGGTCTCCTGCTTGGACTTTATTTCCGTCCTGCGCGTATACGTTTTCAACTATTCCCGAATAAGGAAACTCGAGATTGAATTCTTTTTGCGCAACGACTTCTCCGCGGGCGTTTATAATGCTTTGGATATCGCCTTTTTCCGCTTT
>JAKAHO010000001.1:0-2124 GCA_021814835.1 bacterium | reverse complement strand
TCTTCAAGGTTTACGCCTTCTTCCATTTTTCTCAGTTTTCCTTGCGGAACGGGCTCGGAAACCGTTACTTCATATTCTTTTTCAACGAGATGGTCGGTTCCTGTTACTGTTGAGGTAACCGCGCCATCGTTTGAGAGCAGGAGTAAGCCCTCGCTCTCCTTATCAAGTCTGCCGACGGTATTCAGATAGGTAAACTGCGGGAGCACATCAAACACGGTCGGGCCCTCGTCTTTAATTTTTGAAGAAACAATACCGCGCGGTTTATTGAACGCAATTGTGATTTTCTTGCCGAGCGTCGGGCGCGCCGACGCGATAATTTCAACTTTGTCAGTTTCAGGATCTATTTGCGTGCCAAGTTCCTTCACCACCCTTCCATTCACGGTGATAAAACCCTTCAAAATAAAATCCTCCGTTTCACGGCGGGACAGTATTTTTCTTTCGGACATATATTTCTGAATGCGCATATGTTGAGTGGTAATCGTATTATAACCAACTGAAAAAGAAAGCGGGCAGCGCAAGATAAACGCTGCCCGCTGATGTTGAGTGGCGGGGGTTAGTACCGCCGGAAGTGCACGCCGGCCTCCGTCGCGTGCGTGCTGCCCGCGTAGAAGCTGATGGTCTGCAGGATATCTCCCGACCCCACCTTGTTGTTCTTCACCTCGTGGACGAGGAACTCGCCCACGCCGTACTTCAGCTTCAGTCGCTTGTAGTCGCGGCCGTTCTCGTCGAGCACGACGAGCGTCCCAGGCGTGAAGAGCTTCTCGCGCCCGATCGGCGCCTTCCTCGTAGCGTGCTGTTCCGTCTGCATCTCCTGCATCGCTTTAACCTCCCCTTACTTTGTTGGTTGTTAAACTCCTCGGAATACTATACCAAGTTATCTTTAATTAGTCAATTTATGGCTCTTAATCACCGCAGCAACCTCTTTTGCGTTATGTGCGCCCATAAGCGCGACGCGAAGCTCTTTTGCGCTGTCGAAACCGTGCACGTATGCCTTAAAATGTTTCTTCATTACATCAAAACGCTTGATGCCCTTGTACATTTTTTCAAATAATTTTGCATGCTCCTGCAACACACGCAATTTTTCTTTTGCGGTTATTGGTTTATGCGAACGCACTTCGTCAAAAAGCCACGGATTGCCGAAAATACCGCGGCCAATCATCACGCCATCAAGTTCGTACTGTTTTGCCTTTTCGCGGGCCTCCACAAGGCTTTTCACGTCGCCGTTGCCGAGAATGAGCGTGCGGGCGCGGGACGAGCCGTATTTTTTTGCGAGCGCAGTTGCGCCGCGAAGATCCTCCCAGTGCGCGGAAACTTTTGACATTTCTTTACGCGTACGCGCGTGAATCGTAATCGCTGCCGGCTCCATTTCCAATAGCACGGAAAGCCACTCGGAGAGCGTGTTAGTGTTGTAGCCAATTCTTGTTTTCACGGACACGGGCATATCGCCTGCGCCTCTTTTAGCCGCCGCAATGAGTTCCTGCGCCAGTTTCGGGTTTTTCATTAACGCCGCGCCCGCTCCCTGCTTTTCAATCGCCCTGTCGGGGCAGCCCATATTGATGTCGAGTCCGTCAAATCCAAGCTTGCGTACGAGTCGCGCGCACTCCTCCATCTGTTCGGGATTGGAGCCGAACAATTGCGCGACAATCGGACGTTCGCTTTTATCGAACCGCAAATCGTGAAGCAGGCGCGGTCTGCCTTTCTCCGAGCATAGTCCCGCGCACGAAACAAACTCTGTCCAGAGCACGTCTGGTTTGCCGTACTTTGCGATAATGAGGCGGAACGCGGCGTCCGTGACATCCGCCATCGGCGCCAATGCAATAATTGGCTTTTTCAGTTTTGACCAAAATCCTTGAACCATATTTGTAGTAAACGTGTCGCCCCATCTTGCGACGGGGCTTTTGCTTATTTACTGAGTAATTTTTTTACTGTTGCTGTCAGGTCTTTTCGTTTCACTTCAATCTGCGTACGGGCAATCATATCTTTTATCACCACGACGTTTTTTTCAATTTCATTTGCACCGAGAATCAGCACAAACGGAACCTCCATTGCAACCGCATACGCGAGCTGTGCCTTCATATTGTCTTCATCTCCCGCATAAAATTCGGCATTTATTCCCGCCTCGCG
>JAKAHO010000016.1 GCA_021814835.1 bacterium | reverse complement strand
TATCGGCAAAGACAGGGGAGACAATGTTCTCAAAGACACTGGAAGAGCACAACACCAAGCGAGCTAAATATCTCTAAACCACACCATGCACCAAAAAACAAAAGTATTCACCAAATATAAGGGTCCCCAATTCGCGCAGCCGAATCTTATTGAGATTCAACGCAACTCATTCGACTGGTTCCTCAAGAAGGGACTTCGCGAATTGTTCGATGAAATTTCGCCTATCCGCGACCATACCGGAAAGGAGCTCGAGTTGAACTTTATGGATTATAAGTTCGACGCGCCGAAATACACCGAGGAACAGGCAAAAGAAAAAGACCTCTCATTCGAGGCGTCACTCCGCGTGAACCTGAAATTGGTGAACAGAGTCACGAAGGAATCAAACGTGCAGGAGGTGTACCTCGGCGACTTCCCGATGATGACGCGCAGAGGAACATTTATTATCAGCGGCGTTGAACGCGTAGTTATTTCGCAGTTGGTCCGCTCGCCCGGCGCATACTTTACCGAGAACATCTTCCGCGGCAGGAAGCTTTTTGGCGCTAAGGTTATTCCGAACCGCGGCGTATGGCTTGAACTCGAAACCGAACAGGACGGTTTCATCGGCGTGCGCATCGACCGCAAGAGAAAAGCTCCCGTCACTCAGCTTCTCCGCATTTTCGGATTCACTTCTAACGAAGAGATTTTGAAGGAGTTCGCCGATGTAGACACGGGTGAAATTAAATTCCTTCAGGCAACGCTTAAGAAGGATGATGCGGAAAACGCGGACGACTCATTTGTGAGTATTCACCACCGCCTTCGCCCCGGAGACCTTACGACTGCAGACAATGCGCGCTCGCTCATCGAGGGTATGTTCTTCCGTTTTGACCGTTATGACTTGAGCCCCGTGGGACGCTTTAAACTCAATCAGCGTCTCGGTGAATCAAAGAAAGAGGGCGGACTTCTTGATAAGGCGGACATGATTGCGCTTTTGAAAGAAATCATCCGTTTGAACAACAGTCTTACTTCTGAGGCCGATGACATCGACCACCTCGGGAACCGCCGCGTGCGCGCAGTAGGCGAACTTATCCAGATGCGTTTGCGCGTCGGTTTCGCGCGTCTGCGCCGCGGAGTACAGGACAGAATGTCCACGCTCGACAGGCGCGTATTGCAGCCCGTCCAGCTCGTAAACTACAAACTTTTAACCGCGGTGGTACGCGACTTCTTCCAAGCGTCGCAGCTTTCGCAGTTCATGGATCAGGTGAACCCGCTTGCTGAGCTTGAGCACAAGCGCAGGCTTTCTGCGATGGGTCCCGGCGGTTTAACGAGAGAACGCGCAGGCTTTGAAGTCCGCGACGTGCACTCGTCGTTCTACGGCCGCATCTGTCCGATTCAGACGCCTGAAGGCGCGAACATCGGTTTGGTGAGCTACCTCTCGAACTACGCAAGACTCAATGAGCTCGGTTTCATTGAATCGCCCTATTTTAAAGTAAAGAACGGCGTAGTGACTTCGAGCGTGGTATGGCTTGATGCAATCGAGGAAGAGAAGTACACGATTGCGCAGGCTGACGTCGTGACCGACGATAAAGGCTACATTGTTGGCGACGTGGTTGCCGCGCGTGTGCACGGAGAGCCGGGCACCTGCAGGCGCGAGGACGTTGATGCAATCGACGTATCCGCGAACCAATTCACTTCGGTCGCAACCTCGCTTATTCCTTTCCTTGAGCACGACGACGCAAGCCGCGCACTCATGGGTTCGAACATGCAGAGGCAGGGCACTCCTTCCATTGTTCCGGATGCGCCGCTCGTCGGCACCGGTCAGGAAGACCGTGCTGCGCACGACTCCGAGCAGGTAATTCTTGCGGAGGAAGACGGCGTGGTGACCGAATCAGACAGCCATGCGGTTGTCGTGAAGGGTGAGAACAATAAAAAATATCCGATTTTGAAATTCGTCCGTTCGAACCAGTCGACCTGTCTCTCACAGCGTCCGATTGTGTCCGTTGGCGATAAGGTGAAGAAGGGCGACATCTTGGCTGACGGTCCTGCGACTGACAAGGGCGTGTTGAGTTTGGGTCAGAACCTCCTTGTGGCATTCGTGCCGTGGCGCGGAGGAAACTTCGAAGACGCCATCATTCTCTCGGAGCGTGTGGCTCGCGATGACCGCTTTACCTCGATTCACATTGAGACTTTTGTGTGCTCGGTCCGCGATACGAAACTCGGTCCTGAAATAACGACTCCCGACATCCCGAACGTTTCCGAAGATAAACTCAGGAACCTCGATGAGGAGGGTATTGTACGCATCGGCGCGGAAGTCCGCCCCGGCGACATTTTGGTCGGAAAGATTTCTCCGAAAGGCGAGTCAGAACTTTCTTCGGAAGAGAGACTTCTCCGCGCAATCTTCGGCGAGAAGGCGCGCGACGTGAAGGACACTTCGCTTACGCTCCCGCACGGCAAGAACGGCCGTATTATCGGCATCAAGATTTTTTCGCGCGAGAAAGGCGACAAGCTTGAGCCGGGTATTATCAAGAAAATTCAGGTTGAAGTGGCACAGCTCCGCAAGGTGCGCGCCGGCGACAAGCTCGCAGGACGCCACGGTAACAAGGGTGTCATCTCTTCAATCCGCCCGATGGCAGATATGCCGTACTTGGCGGACGGAAGACCTGTCGACATCGTATTAAACCCGCTCGGCGTTGTATCGCGTATGAACATCGGTCAGATTCTCGAGACTCACCTCGGCTTTGCGGCTGAGAAGCTCGGCTACCGCGCCATTGTTCCGAACTTCGTCGGAGGCGATGAGGATATGATCCGCGAGGAATTGAAGAAGGCGGACCTTCCGGAATCCGGAAAGGTGCAGCTCTTCGACGGTATTACCGGCGAGGCATTCCGCGCTCCCATCACGGTCGGCTACATCTATATGATGAAGCTGAACCACCTTGTGGAAGACAAGATTCACATGCGCTCAACCGGTCCGTACTCGCTTATCACCCAGCAGCCGCTCGGAGGTAAGGCGCAGCTCGGAGGTCAGCGCTTCGGAGAAATGGAAGTGTGGGCTCTTGAGGGGTACGGCGCAGCGCATACCTTGCAGGAAATGCTCACGATTAAATCAGACGACGTATTGGGCCGCTCTGCAGCATTCGAATCAATTATCCGCGGAACCGAAATCAAGAAGCCGAACGTTCCTGCATCATTCAACGTGCTCGTGTCCGAGTTGAAGTCCCTTGGGCTCAATGTGGCGCATGACGGCGTGACTGACGGCGGAGGCGGAGGAGGCCTGAAGCGGAAATCAGTAGTGGTCGAGAAGGACGAGGAGGAAACCGAAGAATAACGCACCATGGAAAAAAACTTAGACATTACCAATATCTCCGTGCGTCTCGCGTCTCCCGACGAAATACTTAACTGGTCATACGGTGAAGTAGTGAAGCCGGAAACGTTGAACTACCGCACGCAGCGCCCTGAGAAGGACGGTCTTTTCTCCGAGCGCATCTTCGGTCCTACGAAGGATTACGAGTGTTACTGCGGAAAGTACAAGAAGGTCCGCTATAAGGATGTAGTCTGTGAAAAATGCGGAGTAGAAGTCACGCGTGCAATTGTGCGTCGTGAACGCATGGGTCACATTACGCTCGCAACTCCGGTCGCGCACATTTGGTTTCTCCGCACAGTCCCTTCGAAGCTCGGCCTTCTTCTCGATATCGCCGTCTCAAAACTTGAGAAGGTGGTGTATTATGCTGCGTTCATCGTAACGGCGGTAAACGACGATAACCGCAAGCGCGCATTAGAGACCATTCAGAAAGAATTTAAAACAATAAAAGGAGAGAAGGGAACGGACGTAAAGTCCATGGAGGAATCGGCGGAAAACCTGAAGCAGATTCTTGTCACGCTCCGCCCCGGTCTTATTTTGACCGAGAGCGAGTACTTCAGTTTGGCAGAGCGTTTCGGCGATGTGTTCGAGGCTGACCGCGGCGCAGGTGCGTTGCGCAAGATTCTCGAGCGCGTTGACCTTAAGGTCTTGGTGCGCAAATTGAAGAAGGAACTTGAGGATGTCCACGATGAGAACCGCCTGAAGAGAACGTTGCGTAGGCTGAAGCTCGCGCAGTCATTCCTTGATGCGGGCATTCGTCCTGAGTGGATGGTCATGACCATTCTTCCGGTATTGCCGCCTGAGTTGCGTCCGATGGTCCCGCTTGAAGGCGGACGTTACGCGACTGCGGACTTGAACGATTTGTACCGCCGCGTTATCAACCGCAACAATCGTTTGAAGAAGCTTATGGATCTCCGCTCACCGGAAGTCATTATCACGAACGAGAAGCGCATGCTCCAGGAAGCAGTGGACGCGCTTATCGACAACACCGCGCGCGCAGGAAGCCAGTTGCTTTCGACGCGCCGCAGGCCGTTGCGTTCGCTCGCGGATATGTTGAAGGGTAAGCAGGGACGTTTCCGCCAGAACTTGCTCGGAAAGCGCGTAGACTATTCAGCGCGCTCCGTCATTGTCGTCGGTCCCGAATTGAAACTCGACGAGTGCGGATTGCCGAAGAATATGGCGCTCGAGCTTTTCCGCCACTTCGTAATCAATAAGATTATCGAGCGCGGATTGGCGTTTAACATTAAGCAGGCAAACCGTTTCATTGAACAGGGTTCGCCTGAGGTGTGGGCAATCCTTGAAGAAGTCATTAAGAACAAGCGCGTACTTTTGAACCGCGCACCGACCTTGCACCGTTTGGGTATCCAGGCGTTCAGGCCGTTGCTCACCGAAGATCTGGCTATCCGCATTCCGCCGCTCGTATGCACTGCGTTTAACGCAGACTTCGACGGTGACCAAATGGCGGTCCACCTTCCGCTTACCGCGGAGGCGCAGTACGAAGCGAGCACCATAATGAATTCTTCGTACAATTTGTTGAAGCCCTCAAGCGGAGATCCGATTGTATCGCCGACGCAGGATATGGTGCTTGGCGCGTACTTCCTGACCCACGTTGTAGATAACGCAAAGGGAGAAGGCAAGGCGCTCTCCAGCATGTCCGAAGCAATGTTCGCATATGAAAGCGGCCATATCGATATCAACGCAAAGATTAAAACCGTGATAAACGGCGTAATGACCGAGACTTCGCTTGGACGCCTTATCTTCAACAGCGTATTGCCGGAAGGCTTTGAGTATGTGAATAAACAGCTTGGCAAGAAAGAATTGCCGAAGCTTGTTGCGAAAATTATCGAGACCTACGGTCTCGGAGACGCAAGTACCTACATTGATGCTATTAAGAACCTTGGTTATGCGTACGCAACGACTTCCGCAATCACATGGAGCGTAGGCGATATGATAACGCCGCCCGAAAAGAAAGCGGTTATCAAGGATGCGGAGGCGCAGGTAGCGGTCATCGAATCGCAATTCAACGAAGGCTTGCTTACCGCGAAAGAACGCCGCGCAAAGATTATTGAAATCTGGAACGATACTCGCGACAGGGTAACGAAACTTATTCCCGCATCATTCAAGGAAGGAAACCCCGTGTACACCATCATTGACTCAGGTGCGCGTGGAAGCTGGCAGCAGCCCGCACAGATGATGGGTATGAAGGGTCTCGTTATTAACCCGCAGGGTGAAACTATCGAGTTGCCGGTGAAGTCTTCTTTCAAGGAAGGTTTCAGCGTTATTGAGTACTTCAGCTCGACGCACGGTGCGCGTAAAGGTACAACCGATACCGCATTGAAGACCGCAACCGCAGGTTATCTTACCCGCCGTTTGGTTGATGTTTCGCAGGACCTCGTTGTCCGCGAAGATGATTGCGGTACAGAAGAGGGCATTACCGTTACCCGCGCAGAAGGCGATGAGTACGGATATGCGTTCGGCGACAGGCTTTTCTCGCGCGTGAGCGTTGAGGATATCCGCATTGACCGCAAGCTCGTCGTAAAGAAGGGCGAGGTTATTACCCGCGATATCGCAAAAGTATTGCAGGATTCAAAACTCGAAAAAATCGTGGTCCGTTCGCCTATCTCGTGCCGTTCAATGAGCGGAATTTGTGCGACGTGTTATGGCTTGGACCTCACTAAGAACAAGATTGTGGATACGGGAACTGCGGTGGGTATTATTGCCGCGCAGTCCATCGGAGAACCGGGCACGCAGCTCACCATGAAGACCTTCCACGTCGGAGGTATTACCGGTGTCGACATCACGCACGGATTGCCCCGCGTTGAAGAAATTTTCGAAGCGCGTCCTCCCAAGGGTAAGGCGCCGCTTGCGAAGAGCGATGGCATTGTTGATTCCATCGAAGAGAAGGGATTGGCGCGTGTTATTACCATCAAGAAATCAGGTCCGAAGACGAAATCGAAGAGCAAGAAACTTCACGATGCAGATGAGTACCTTGTGCCGAGCTCAATCACCATTTTGGTGAAAGAGGGCGATTCCGTGAAGAAGGGCGATGCATTGACCGAGGGTCCGCTTGACTTGCGCGAATTGCTCGCGTTCCGCGGTCTCGAGGCGGTGGAGCACTATATCATCAACGAAGTGCAGAAGATTTACGTGCCGCAGGGTTCATCCATTAACGACAAACACATCGAAATCATTGTCCGCCAAATGCTCTCGCGTATCACGGTTATGGATGCGGGAGATGTGGATGCGATGCCCGGAGATGTATTGGAAAAGAACCAGTTCATCATGGCGAACCGCGTTGTTCGCGAAAAGAAGGGCCTCATTGCAAAGGGATTGCTGAAGGTTCTTGGTATCACCCGCGTGGCGCTTAGTTCTTCAAGCTTCCTCTCCGCTGCGTCATTCCAGGAAACGAGCAGGGTGCTCGTGAGCGCGGCTGTCGAGGGTAAGATTGACCCGTTGAGGGGACTTAAAGAGAATGTCATCATCGGCAAGCTTATCCCCGCAGGTACCGGACTTAGCGGCATTTCGGCTGAATTATTGAAGCCGTGGAAACTTGAGGCGCCTAAGCCCGTAGAGGCGGCGGATTTGGCCGAAGCAAAGGCAGAAATAATGCCCGCGCCCTCGGTAGTTGCCGAGCTCCCGCCCGAGGGGGCGGTAGAAACCCCCGCGAAGGAGGAAAAAGAGGAAGGTGAGGAATAAGTTGACGCTTATTCACATTCTTGCTACTGTATACGAACTGCGATGACAAACATTGAATTAGAGACAAACGAACCGAAAACGCAATACGAGCTCTCATCGGTAACGCTCAGCGAAGACGCCGCATCAGTAAAGGCCCTCTTGGCCAAGCACAATGCGCAGGTCTTGAATGAGAGGCCCGTGATGAAAATCCAGCTTGCGTACAAGATTAACAAGGAAGGCTTCGGCTTTATGAGCACGATTGATTTCCTTGCTGAAACGAGCGCGGTGGTCGGCTTAAAGCAGGACCTCGAGCTTGATAAAGACGTTATCCGCGCGATTGTCGTGAAGAAGCAGAAAGAGCCGAAGAGGCGCGAGGGAAGAAGCGAGAAGGAAGAGGCAAAGACCCCGACCGGACCGCAGAAGCTCCGTTCCATGCTTGGTTCAATGCTTACGAACGAGGCGCTTGAGAAAAAAATAGAGGAGATATTACAATAACTCTATATGAATCCCGTTAGAGTTTTACAAACTTGTTTAACGGAATTGATATAACCCACAAAATGTCGTTAAAAGGAATAGTAAATCAATCAAAACTCTAACGGGATGAATCTGAACAAAGTCCTGCTTATCGGGCGCCTTACCGCAGATCCTCAGTTGAGGAGCACGCCGGGCGGCCAGTCGGTGGCATCGTTTTCAGTTGCGACCAACCGGACGTGGATGAATAAATCCAACCAGAAGCAGGAGGAGGTTCAGTTTCACAACGTAGTGGCATGGGGCAGACAAGCAGAGGTGGTCAGCCAGTACATGAAAAAAGGAGGGATGGTGATGGTGGAGGGAAGACTCCAGACGCGTTCCTGGAAGGATAAGCAGGACCAGAACCGCACGACGACAGAAATTATTGCGGAGCGTGTGCAGATGGGTCCTCGCGCTGCGGGCGGAGATTTCGGAAAGGGCGCGCAGATGCCTTCGCCGAAAGGAAACTATTCGCAGGAAGTGAAAGAGGAGTTGCCGGAGATAAACATTGAGGAGGAGATGAGAAGCGAGGATATACCATTTTAATTCGTATGAATAATAAACAGTGTTCGTTCTGCTCGCAGAACACAAAAGAAATAGATTACAAGAATCCTGATTTGCTCAAGCGTTATGTTTCGAGCCAGGCGAAGATTATTGATCCGCGCCACACGGGCATTTGCGCAAAGCATCAGCGTCATTTGGCACGCGCCATTAAGCGCGCGCGAGTGATGGGTCTTTTGCCGTTTACAAGGAAATAAAAAGAAAGAGGCGCACATTAGTGGCGTCTCTTCTTTTATAAACACATATATGACATCTCTCGATCTTTTACTTTTTCAGTGGATTCACAGTTTTGTCGGCGTTTCGTCAGTTCTCGACTGGTGCGCTTTTGTCGTCGCGGAATATTTACCGTATGTTGCCGCGCTTTTTGTTGTATTGCTTATCGCGCAGGAAAAGCGCTGGAAGGACAGGATTCATTCATCTCTTGTGCTCGCATTCGCACTTCTGCTTTCTAAGGGATTTATCGTAGAGATAATTCATTACTTTTATGCTCGCCCGCGTCCTTTTTTGGCGCTTGGATTTACTCCCATGTTTCCTGAGTCATCAAACTCGTTTCCTTCAAGCCATGCAACCGTACTTATTGCACTTGCGGTTTTCGCGTATACGCTTAACAAAAAAGCAGGATACTTGATGTTTGTATTTGCGCTATTGAATGGCGTTGCGCGTGTGTACGCGGGTGTTCACTGGCCGCTCGATATTCTCGGAGGTTTTACGGTTGGACTTGTCTCATTCTGGCTTGCACGTAAGGCATTTCCAGAACACATACGTACGCCTCTTGCCGAGCACGAAGAAGTTCACAATTGACCGCCCCGTCAGGTCTTCTATAGTTAGCGTGTATGATTGATTGGGAAAACCTTTCGGTTTTTTTAGAAAAAAGGCTTACATCTTCCAACATTGAGCTTGTGAAGCAATTGTTATCTTCACTTTCATTTACCGAGCGTCAGAACCTGATGCTCGCGATGATCGCGTTTCCCGGAAAAATTCCGTTTTTTACGGAGCTCGTGATAAAAAAGCAAAAGCTTGCAAGCCGATATAATGAACGTCTTGCGCATGAAATTCTGGAATTAGAAAAAACGGAATTCGCTTCGGCGTTAACGCAAGAAAACTAATGAAACACTTTGAGCGACTCCCGAAGCCGGAAGAGCATGTGGAACCGATAAGGCCCGAAACACGGGAGCGTATTGAGTCTCCATTCGAGAATTTTAAGGAGACCGAAGAGGGTATTCTTACTGATCTTGCGCGAAAAATGGGTAAACATGTTACGCCCCTCATCGCGTCACTTTCACTTTTTATAGGGGCTTCTTCCGCATATGCGGGCGAAAATCCTTCTGGCGTCGAGATTGTCGAGCGCGCTCAAGAAGCGGAAGAAGAGGTTCTGACGTTGCATGAGCCAGAATCAGAGCAGTTATTGAACACAATTAGTCTTTCATTGGGTGGGACTATTGAAAAAACGCCCTCGCTTCCCCAGGGGCTTCAGCCAGAATATTATCTCACCACAGGGGAAAAAGATTTTGTACTTCGAACGAATCGCGACATGATTGAAAGAGCAACAAACGTGAAAGAATATTTTGATAATCTCGCCAATATTAATTCTCTTAATGATAAGCAGAAGGTTCTTGCGCTGAGGGTTATTGGGGGCATGTTGTATTCCGAATATAACTCAGATATGGCAGCAAAAAATGAGAGCGTGAGCGTTTCCGATGATGCTATGTTTCAGTCGCTCAAGGCCGCTCTAAATGGCGAACATATTCCCGGCGGAATATGCGGTAATATTTCTACATTTGTTGCGAAGGCGGCAAGAATGATGGGTAAGGAGTCCTGGATTCAGGACACTCTTGAGCAGGGCTTTGCTCACGCGATGACGGGCGTTGTCGTGGGTGAGGGGAAAGAAAAGGAAATAGTCTTTCTTGATAGCCTACAGTCCATCAGGACCGGAACGTTGAACTTTAGTGATGCGATAGGAATAAAAGAAAGGTTTTCGGGGTGGATTGCGCCGTTTGGTACGTTCGTGAGCGATGAAAAACATGTATTATTTCCGGTCAAAAGCAGAGCACAGGAAATTACCTCTGCGTTTGCGGGAATGCAACATACGCAGGAAGAACTTGAGTCCGCTCTTGGTGCGGGGGCGCTTAAGCTCAAGACAAATGGCATTGAGTTGGCGCTCAGTCCCGATGTTCACACGTTAAGCTTGAATAAGTCGTACGTTGGCGTGGAGGTATTGAACTTCAGCGACACCCGCGATAATCCGTATCAATCATTAGAGAGCGCGAACGCGCTGAAACTTAGCGGAAAGTTCGGCAATGAGCGGGCGAGCATTGATGCTGATGCAACGATTATGCGCTTATCGGTTAAGAATTTTGAGAACGGCACTGCCGACTTTAATGAAGTTGTGGCGCGCGTATTCGCAAATTATCTTGATGAATTTCATCTTACGAAGGGGGAGTATGGAGAATTGAGGGCGAGGCTTGGCGCGACGCTTCAGACGGCGTTCAGCATGCCGACCACGGACGTATTCACTACATTTAATAATAAGGATTTATCTACCGAGTCGGCGGTCGGTGCGCGACTTATCTATATTGACCCGCATGAGGTTGGGCAATTCCACATAGGCGCTTCACAACTCTTACGCGGACAGTTTTCCGATTTTCAAGCGCAACGGTATATTCCGCATATCGCTTCAACAGAATTTTCACTTGGCGCGAAGGTGAAGGCGCACGAGGGCCTTATTATGGGGCTCGATGCCTCACACGCGTTGCACGATTGGGGTAAGGTGACTGAGGTGGGGGCGGGGATAGGGACAAAACTTGGCGCCGCAGAAGCCGGATATAAAAAAGAAAAATCGGAACATGAGCGGTTTGTGCCGTCTACTGAAACAATTTCCGGCTCGGTATCCTATACTGACAATCCAAAGTTCGAGGTTCGTATTTTCGGATTTAAAAAGAAAGAGCAGTATAAAGATGCAATGCCCCACGATGAGTACGAGGGGCAGGTGCAATTCATTCTGAAATTCTATTAGAAGAAGGAGAGGAACACTTTGCGGACGGCAGCGAGCTCGTCGGAACTCATCTCATTCATAAGGTGAATTTCCAGTTCTTTAAAGGCATGCTCGATTTCGTGCGGGGCGAGCTTGCCCTTCACTTTTCCACGTACCATTTTGGCGACCATCTGTTTTTCGCGCTCTTCAAGCTTCTCGATTTTCACGAGAAATTCCTTGAGCATTTTTGCGGTTTCTTTTGCGGGTTGATTCTTAAAAAATGAAAGCGGGTCGAACATAGTCGTATTACTTTGATTAATTAAATCTGGTGCCGAGGGCGGGAATTGTCCCCCTACGGGGGACGTCCCGTAGGGACAAACCCGCGCGGGTTCTCTTTTGTGTGCCGAGGGCGGGAATTGAACCCGCATGACCTTGCGATCGCAGGATTTTGAGTCCTGTGCGTCTGCCAGTTCCGCCACCTCGGCAAAACTTGTATTGAGGATGCCATAAAAATACGTTAGAGTAAAGAAGGACCCTAATCCTATGACGCGGGTAATCGCCATTTGTAATCAGAAGGGAGGAGTAGGAAAAACAACAACCGCAATGAATTTGGCGGCGTACTTGGCGATGAGTGGACGCCGGACATTGCTTATTGATTTTGACCCGCAGTTTAATGCGACAGTCGGCCTTGGCGTGCGCCACGGCGAAGGAGAAACAATTTACCATGCGCTTCTTGCCGGCCTTCCTCCCGAGCGTGCGATTAAGCCGACGCATCTTTCAGGGCTTCACGTCGCTCCCGCATCGGGAGATTTAGCGGGCGCGCTTATTGAGCTTGTGAATGTGCCGGAGCGCGAATGGTACTTGAGAAAATTCGTGGAGAGCGTGAGCCAGTGGTATGACTTTATTCTTATTGATTTGCCGCCGAGCGTGAACTTGCTCACGGTGAACGGTCTTCTTGCGGCCACCGAAGTTATTATTCCCGTGCAGTGCGAGTATTACAGCTTGGAAGGACTCTCTCAGCTTTTGCAGACCATCGACCTTATCCGCAATAACCTTCAGCATCCGCTTCAAATCGGAGGGGCATTACTCACGATGTATGACAAACGCGAGAAGCTTTCGCGCGAGGTGGCGCGCGAGGTGCGCAAGCGGTTTCCGCATCACGTCTACGACGTTGAGATTCCGCGTTCGGTGAGTCTTGCGGAGGCGCCGAGTTTCCAGAAGCCCGTAGCGCTTCATGCGCCGATGAGCAGTGGAGCTCTTGCCTATGAACGTCTCGCGCGGGAAGTCGCGGCCCAATTTAGCGGCGCGCCCCAACCCGTTGCGTATTCTGCGCCGCACACACACGAGGCCGTTCCCGAAGATGTGTATATTGAGGAAGTTGTCCGTCCTGCAGGAAGGACCATCCCCGTAATCGAAATTCCGCTCGAGCGCAGTGAAATAATCGAGGAAATCGCCGAACTTGAGGAGTTCCCGCCCGTTATTTTGTTTTCTCACGATGAGGGGAGTGCGGGCTAATGACTTGCATTGACACGTCCAATTCTCGGTAATAGTATTTCCATTAGTTCGCATGCCATATTTATCTGCGCGAACGGTACGGTGAATATCCGGCCGGAATTTGCAGTATCAGGAGCGTCGAAAGATGAGGAATGCGGGCTACGTATACGTTTTTCTAAGACGGAGGCAGTCGACGGACCATTGGTATAAGGCAGGGCACCAGATCTCGAGTTGTTCTTTCTTTATTTAATTACACTCGAATATTTTTTCTGTTCGCCCGCCGCCAAGAGGTTCGCTCGACCCCTCTGTTTTAGTTTCGGCTTTGTATTTTACAATTCCCTTTTGCGTCTTTTCTCATAATGCAGGCTGCGGCTTCGCAAAACCTTCTTAAAATATGCTTCGTATATTCCTGCGAAAGTTTTGCCTTGCCTCGCGCCGCATTATGAAAAAATCCATCAAAAAGAATTGTAAAATACAAAGCTGAGTTACTAAGGAGACTTTTGCTTTTTACGTGTTTGTAATAGAATTGAATCAATATGTTGGGACGTGGACTTGAATCATTAATACCGAATGCAAAAGGGGGCCAGCCGCACGGCGCGCCTCATAATCCGCATGTCGGTCCGCAATCGCCGCAGAATTATCCGCAGACAAATCCGCATATTCCTGCGGCGCCGCGTGTTTCCCAACCTCAGCAGTTTACTCCAGTACCGCATCAAGAGGCCTCTATTCATTTTTCACATCTGAATGAGCAGCCCGTGCAGCGCGAGGAGGCGCGCCCGATGCGCCCTGAGCCTGAGCCCCAGCAGTCCGTATTTCATATTGAGCTTGATAAGATTGCGCCCAATCCGTACCAGCCGCGCAGGGAGTTTGATGAGCAAGCACTTCTAGAGCTCGCGCAATCTATCCGCGAATTCGGCGTGCTCCAACCCATTATTGTTTCAAAAGTCCTACGTGAAGCCGAATCAGGCGCTGACGTTGAGTATCACATTATTGCAGGAGAGCGCAGGTGGAGAGCGTCCAAGCTTGCGCGACTCGAGCGCATTCCTGTCATTGTTAAAAAAGTGGATACGGGGCGCGCGAAGCTCGAATTGGCGTTGCTTGAAAATATCCAGCGCAGTAATTTGAATCCGTTGGAGTCTGCGAGAGCATACTCGCGGCTTCAGGACGAGTTCGGACTTACCCAGCGTGAAATCGCGGTTCGTTTGGGAAAGAGCCGCGAGGTGGTAGCGAACTCGATGCGTTTATTGAATCTCCCTTCGCAGATTCAGGATGCGCTAGCGCAGGGAAAGCTTTCCGAGTCGCAGGGGCGCGCATTGCTTGCGGTCCATGACCCGTCGGAACAAATCAGAATGTTTGAAGCGATGCTTAACAAGAAGCCTGTCGTGCGGGGCGCGAGGGAGCTTTTGAGCGCAGCGCAGGACCCCCAGCAAAAATATTGGGAGGGTCAGCTTGAAGAAAAAATCGGCGCGCCCGTGAAGATTAAACGCCAAGGCGGCGGCGGTATTATCAATATTCAGTATTATTCAAACGAAGAGTTGCAGGGGATATTGGAGCGCCTGATAGGCGGTCAGCTCTAGTCTTTTCCGAATTTGTGCGTTACCTCGTTCGTGCCGAGAATCTTTTTCAGTCTTATTAATAATTTTGCAATTTTCGATTCAGGAAGCGCGTCGCATCTTACGAGCGCCGTGGTAAACGTTTTTCTCTGGTCGGTGTGGCCCTGCAGGGACATTATGGTAATTTTGAGGTCCGCAAACACGCCCGCGATGTCTTTAAGGTAGCCCTCGCGTGTGCGCCCGGTAATTTTGAATTCCGTATGCGTCGGACCGCCTTTCGCGATAAGCTTCATAGTTTTTGAGCGCATCGCGGTCTTTATTTTGTTTTTTGCCTGTTCGGTTTTCACGAAGCGAAGCCAGTCTTCGGTCGGCTTCTTGCCTTTGTGGGTTACAATTTCCACCACGTCGCCCGAATTGAGCTCATGGTCCAATGGCACAATCTTTGCGTTCACTTTTGCGCCCACGCACTGGTCGCCGATGTCCGAATGGATGCGGTATGCGAAATCAACGGGCGTTGCGCCGCGCGGGAGATCAATCACATCATTATCCGGCGTTACCACGAAGATACGCTCTTTGAAGAAGTCCACCTTGAGTGATTGAATAAACTTTTCTTGGTCGGTGAAATTTTCCTGCCAGTTGCGCAATTGCTCCACCCAGAGAAGGTCGGCATTGTTTTTCATTCCGCCCCAGCTTCGCGCGGTATAGCCTTTCTTATTGCGTGCCTGCTGGTATGCCCAGTGCGCAGCGATGCCCATTTCGGCTTCCTCGTGCATTTCTTCCGAGCGGATTTGAATTTCAATAACTTTGTTATCCACGCAGAAGACGGTGGTGTGGATGCTGCGATAACCGTTCGGTTTCGGACGGGCGATATAGTCCTTAAATTTTCCAGGGAGCGGCTGCCAGAGCTGATGTACCACACCGAGCGCCGCATAACATTCCTCGGGTGTTTTTACTATGATGCGGATGGCGACGAGGTCATAAATCTTTTCAAGATTCATATCGTACCGGCGCAGTTTTTTATAAAGAGAGAAGTACCTTT
>JAKAHO010000015.1 GCA_021814835.1 bacterium | reverse complement strand
TGATTGTTTTTATCTTTATATTCCTCAAGCACATTATTATTTGCATCAGTCACTTTCAACACTAATTGCTGGTCGTGCAGCACGCCATTCTGCGAGAGTACTGAGTATGCTTTTACAAGATCAATAAGTTTAATTTCTCCGCCTCCCAATGTGAGCGAGAGACCATAGCGCCACCGCTCTTTAAGCGTTGTGATGCCGAAGTTTGCAAGATTTTTCAGCACATCATCAAACCCCGCAAGATACAACGTTTCAACCGCAGGCACGTTTAATGATTGCGCAAGTGATTGTTCCATTCGTACCGGCCCCCTAAACAATCCATCAAAGTTTCCGGGTTTATAACTCGTTTCCGGATCGTTGCGCGTATCAAATTCTGTCGGCACATCAAGCAATACCGTTTTCGGCGAGTAACCCTTTGAGAATGCGGTCATATATACAAACGGCTTTAATGCCGAACCGGGTTGGCGGAGGCCTTGTGTTGCCACATTGAAATTACCCTCGAATTTACAGCTTACGCCCGGCGTGCAACCCTCAGGTTCCGGCTTCCCGAAGTAGTCTTTAGAGCCCACCATCGAGAGAATCTGACCCGTTTTAGGGTCTTCTGCAATGAGTGCGGTATTGTAACCTTGGTAAAGTTCCGCGTTGCGTTTTGCGCCCTCAAGAGCCGCCTTTTCCGCAATCGCTTGGAGTTTCAAGTCTATAGTTGTAATCACGCGGAGTCCGCCATTATTTACCGTATCTTCTCCGTATTTTCCTACAAGATAATCTTTCACTGCGAGCGAGAAGTGGGGTGCAATAATCGTGCCGAGGTTCGCAGGCGCGAAATTCGGCGTTTCCTTTTTTGCTTTTGCCACGTCGCTTGCTGAGGCGGTGCCGAGTTCCGCCATGCGATCGAGTACGTAATTACTGCGCGCCATAAGGTCTTTTGTATTCGAGCCCCATGGTGAGAAATAACTTGGCGCCTTAAGCATACTTGCAAGAATGGTCGCCTCTCTAAGCGTAAGGTCTTTTACGTGTTTGTTGTAATAAATTTGACTCGCGGCTTCCACGCCGTAGGCGTTGGAACCAAACGGAATTTGGTTCAGATAAAAACCGAAAATTTCATTTTTTGAATATTTTGATTCGAGCTCGACCGCGAGAATGATTTCTTTTATTTTGCGTATATACGTGCGTTCATCAGAGAGAAGTGTTTTTTTCACAAGTTGCTGTGTCAGCGTTGAGCCGCCTTGAGTAATTTTTCCCTGTTGGATGTTTACAATAAACGCGCGTATCATACCCCTCCAGTTGAACCCGGGTTCGGTATAAAAATTTGCATCCTCGGCGGCGAGTACCGCATTTTTCATATTATCGGGAATTTCTTCAAACGGGACGATAGTGCGTTTTTCATCCCCGTGAATTTCATACAATAATGTTTCGCCTGTGCGGTCGTAGAGTTTTGTCGATTGGCTCACCACACGCTTTCCGAAGTCCGATGGCGAGGGGAGGTTGTGGAGCGAGTAGGCGATATACATTGCGCCGATTGCACACACACTCAAAAAGAACGCGCCTATCGCGAGTGCAATGAGAAAACCCGTGCTTTTTTTGTGAAGTAGTTTTTTCATATGGTTGGTCTGTATCTTCTTTAATCGTAACAAACGCAAAGAAAAATCCCACGCGTGAAAACGGTGGGATTTAGAGAGAAAGCTACGGGTTAGAAAGCGTCCTCTTCTTCCTCCGTTTCTATCTCAGGTTCTTCAATTACTTCTTCTCCATCCTCAAGCGCGGGGTCATTCACAATCGCGGGAGCTACTCCTTCTTCCAAAAGCTCCTCGTCGTCCCCGTTTGTGTAAATTCCGTCGTCCCTCAATGATCGCATAAATAGTAAACGTTGGTTTTTATTCGACTATTATTGTATCCACCCTATCGTACCGAAGCGCGCGCTAGTGCGCAATATGCGGGGTGTGGATGAATATGGCAAAAGTATACTTACCGCTCACTGTATGTCAACCCCGCGCCGACACATTCAGTTGAGGCGCGTGTTTGCCGAGGCTATCGCGATTGCAAGCGCGTCTGTTGCATCATCTAAAAGGTGAGAAACTGAGATAGTGAGGAGCGCTGCCACCATCTTTGCTACTGCGTCTTTGGACGCATTTCCATTGCTCGTTACTGCCACCTTCACCTCATTCGGAGTGAGCTCGATAATAGGGATTCCGTGCTTCAAAATAGTGTGCATAATGACGCCACGAGCCTCGGCGACCGTGAGCGCCGTCTTTTTGTTTTTTGAGAAAAAAAGCTTTTCAACTCCTATTTTTTCAGGTTGTACCTCGCGAATAAGTTTTCCAAGTTCGCTTTCAATACTCAATAAGCGCGCGCTTCCCACCGCGGGAGGGAGGGGGAGTATACCGCTTTTAATATGGGTAAATGTACTTCCCGTTTCGATAACGCCAAAGCCAATACGCGTGGTGCCGGGGTCGATGCCGAGTATTCTCATTGGCAATAATTATTGCGCATTAGTATAAATGCGCTGTACGTCCTGCTGTTCCTGTAGAATCCGAATAAGTGCATCAAGGTCCTTTTTGTCGGCATCGCTTATCGCCAAGGGGAATTTTGCATTCCACGCCGGCGTTTCTCCCTCCATGCTCGGTTCAAAGCCCCATGTGACACTTCCCGGTTCGGCCCATTTTCCGCCGTGCTCGCGCAGGAGGAGTTTTATTTCCGCGACGGTCCTGTTCACGCTGTCAGTAATCGCTTCAATGAGGAGCGCTGTTCCGCCCGGTCCGTACGCTTCAAAGAGGGCCTCCTCGGACACAAGTTCACCGCTCGTCGTTTTTGAAATTGCGCGCTCGATGTTTTCGAGCGGAACGTTTGCTGCGCGCGCTTTTTCGATAGTGGTACGGAGACGCGGATTGAAATCGGGGTTTGGCTCCATTTTTGCTGCCGCGCTTACTGCCGAGAGTAATTTTGAAAAAATAATACCGCGCTTTATATCTGCGGCGCCTTTCGCTTGTTTAATTTGTTTAAAACTTCGTCCTCCCATAGGGGCATTCAACCACTAGAACGCGCCTTCCGCAACCTCGCGTTTGGGAATAAGTTTTTCGTCGGTCGGCAATGTGAACCAGAACGTCGAACCTCTATTTAATTCTGAATTCACGCCGATTTCGCCGCCGTGGCGCCTCACAATGTTCTTTGCGATGTAGAGACCAAGACCGCTGCCGTTCGGCTCCATCTGCGCCACATTTGAGCCGCGGTAGAGTTTCTGGAAAAGCCTCTTTAAATCATCCGGAGGAATACCGACGCCCGTGTCGATTATTGAAATACGCACGAAGGGTTTCAGCGCATCAAGCTCAATTGCGACCGAGACCTTGCCGTGTTTGATGTTATAGCGGATGGCGTTATCAATAAGGTTGAAGATAACCGAACCCACGCGGTTTTGGTCAATCATGATTGGCGGAATTGTTTCGTGCGGGGCAAATACTTCGAGCGCGATTCCGTATTGGTCGGCAAGCGTTTTCATTTCTTTTACAATGCCCGAGACGAATTCAAGAATATTTGTGGATTGGAGTGTGTAGCCGAACTTTCCTTCTTCTATTTTTGACACATCAAGGAGATCGTTCGTAATTTTGACCGCGCGCTCGGAAACGGTAAGCGCCTCAACCGCAATCGGATTGATATTCTTGTCGTTTGCCGAATACTTCACGATATTTTCCATCGCCCAATGGAGCGCGGTGAGCGGTGTGCGGAGCTGGTGCGCGGCCACGCCGATGAAGTCGGATTTTGCCTGGAGGAGGCCCTTTTCGCGCGACTGGTCGTGGACGATTTTTACGAATCCCGTAATTTCGCCGTTTTCATCGCGAAGTTGATTTAACGTCGTGTGGAAATCAAGGTGCGGACTTTCGAGCGTGATATCAACTATTTGCGGCCACGCGCCCGAGTCAGAGAGTTGATTTAATGACGGCGCAAGCGAGGGAAAGAGCGTCTGTACAAGTATGCGGTAGCGAGGACTTTTTGCCATGCCTGGATCAAAGCGCGTGTTTATAACCTCCGTTGCCGAAACCTGAAAAAGATTTTCCGCGGCTTTGTTGAAGGTGACTACTTTGAAATCAGGGTCATAGACAATAACTGCATCGCCCAAAAACTGAATGAGCGCATCCTGCTCCTTCATCGCAAGCATACGTTCCGCGCTCAGTTGCGCGAGGTGGAGGAAGACGCGGATGAGTACCGCCGCGGCGCCCAAAAAGACCGCGACCGATACGATGATAAGCACTAAGGGCGAGAAGAACGCGTTCGCCGCAAAGAGCGCCCCAATGAGCGCGAGCACGATGATAAGCGAAATCATTTCAGGCGTTTTCCAGTAGCGCATTATATTGGTTTCATTGTACCCCATTTTTTGCCCGCTTTCATTCCGATTGCGAGCGGTACCGAGAGCGGATAGACGGATTCCATAATACGCTTCAGTATGGGCGCTACTTTTTCGATTGCATTGTCATCCACCTCGAACAAAAGTTCGTCATGGATGGAGAGAAGGAGCGTTGCGCTATCGGTTTTTGCGAGCTCCGCCTCGCATTGAATCATTGCCATCTTAATAATGTCGGCGCCAAGTCCTTGGAGGGGCATATTAATTGCCGCGCGCTCAAATTCGCCGGGCGCGGATTCTTTCGGGAACCAGCGTTTTCTTCCTAATGCGTTTTCTGCGTATCCATTTTTCTTCACGGATTCTTTTACCGTTTCCTGCCACCTTTTTACACCAGGGAATGCGCGGAAATATTCCGCGATAAACTTTTGCGCTTCCGCCATCGTGACGCCTGTTGTTTTTGCGAAGAGCCGAGGACCCATACCGTAGATGATGCCGAAGTTCAGCGTCTTGCCAATACGGCGGTGTTTTGCGTCCACTTGGCTTTGAGAAATGCCGAACACTTTTGATGCGGTCAGTGTGTGAATGTCCTCGTTGTTGAGGAATGCATTTGTGAGCGACTCATCGCCGCTTATGTGCGCTAAAAGGCGCAATTCAATCTGCGAATAATCGAGCGAGAGGAGAGAGCGGTTTTTCGCAGCGACGAATGCGTCGCGCAGCGGTTCCGCCCACTTTGAACCCTGCGGAATATTTTGAAGGTTGGGACGCTCCGAAGAGAGGCGGCCCGTTGAGGTTCCCGTTTGGAGATAGGTTGTGTGCACGCGCCCATCAAGCGATGATGCTTCAATAAGCGGCTCCAAGAAACTTGAAAATACTTTAAATGTTTCGCGGTACTGCAAGATGAGGGGCACCACAGGGTGCGCATCCTTCATTTCATCTAAAATGTCCTTGCCTGTTTTGCGGTGGCCTGTTGAGGTTTTTTTCTTCGGACTGCCGTTCAGTTTTAAGCGGTCGAAGAGCACCTCGCCAATCTGCTGGGGGGAGTTGATGTTAAAAGAGCCACCCGCAGCCGCGTAGATGCCATCTTCAAGCGCTTTCAAGTCTTTTTGCATCGTGCGCTGGAGTGCGAGGAGCACATCACGTTCTGTGCCAATGCCGCGCTCTTCCATTCGGGCGAGCACGCGTACGAGCGGCATCTCAATATCTTTAAATATTTTTGTGAGACCCGCAGCCTCGAGTCCTTGCGCATAAATATCCGCAAGCATTTGCAATGCATCGTGCTCCTTATCGGGAGCGGTCAGAATATCAACGTGTGCGAGGTTTTTCGCGAGCTCTACGAGGTCGGGCTCCTTATTTTCCGAATCCACAAGCCACGCGGCGATGTGGATGTCGAAGAGGGGGTTTGCAACTTCAATGTGTTTCCGCGACAGGGATTTTAAAATCGGTTTCCAGTCGAACGCGGTTTTTTGGAGCGATCCGCTAAGTTCTTTTGCGTGGGTTTCCGCATCACGCGTGTTCGCGACCGTTGTCATTTCTGTTTTTTCGAGCGGGGACAATGGCAATTCGGCGCGCGTCTCCTTTTGTTCCATTTTTTTTATGGGTTTCGGCTTACCGTTTACCATGCTTTCAAATCCGAGCCCCAAGAAGTATGCGTTGAGGTCCGCCTCGCTCGGCGCTTCATAGCGGAGTTCGTCTAATGTGACCTTAATCGGCACATTCGTTTCAATCGTTGCAAGTTTTTTCGAGAAAAGCGCGTCTTTTTTAAACGGCAGAAACTTTTTTGCGAGTTTGTGGTTTTCGGGCATTTCTGCGAAGAGCTTTTCAATCGAACCAAACTCGTGGAGTGCGGTGGTTGCGGTCTTTGGTCCCACGCCCGGGATGCCTGGAATGTTGTCCGAGGGGTCGCCGACAAGCCCTTTATAGTCCGTCATTTGGTCGGGGCCGAGCTCGTAGCGCACCCTCACTGCGTCCGCGTCATACTCAATAGTTTCGCTCACGCCTTTTTTGGGTGCGCGTACCACTACGCGGTCACCTTTGACCAACTGGAGTGTGTCCATATCTCCCGTGAGGATGGTGATGTGAATATCCTTATCATCAAATTTCGCGGCGAGTGTGCCGATTACGTCATCACCCTCGTACCCCGCGAGCTCAAAGCAGGGTATGTTGAGTTTCTTAAAAAGCTCCCGCGATTTTATAAGTTGCGAAACAAGCTCGTCGGGCGCGGGCGGGCGGTGTGCTTTGTACTGCTCGAACATTTCTTTGCGGAAGGTCGGTTCGGGGCGATCGAATGCGGCGGCCACATAATCGGGCTTATGCTCGCGCATTGTTTTCATGAGCGCCCGCGCGAGTCCATAGATTGCGCCAATGGGCTCGCCTGTCGGCGTGGTAAGCGGGGGGAGCGCATGGTAGGAGCGGTGAATGAGCGCGTGTGCGTCGATGAGAAGGAGGTTTTTCATGCGTGGATTACTCTTTTATTTTACACTGTTCGCGAAATAAATCCTCATACAATACCGCCATTTATTGTGCTATTATTTGAATATTATGAAGCAAAAGTACCTCATTGCAGCGGTTGTGGTTATCGCAGTTCTTCTCGCAATGGCATTTGTGTACTCCTATATACAATCATCGTCACAAAACGCAGCGCCTGCGGTTACGGCGCCGTCAGCCGCGGTGACGACTTCCGCTCCTCAGTCCGGCCAGCCGACTTATACCTCTTCTGTGTATACCGCTCTTTTACAGGAAATTCTTCGGAGAGACGCCCCCGCGGGAACCGCGATTGATTTTACGGCTTATAAAATTGTAGGAGGGACGCTCAGTCCTTCGGGGGATAGAACTGCAATTTATTTCGCGACACGCGACGCGACCACAAAGCAATTTGTGAATAACGGCATCTTCTATGTATTGAACGGCAGACTGGGCAACAGCTATCTCATCACGAAGGGGGATGCGACGCATGCAATTCCTGAAGTTAAAAATATCCAGTGGATGGACAACTCGACAATGAGTTATCTTCTCGGCGATCAGGTAAAAACAATTTCGGTTCAGTAAGAATTTCTTTGGATTTTGTCCCAAGAAATTCTTGTTCCATCTTCACTCGGACGAATCACACACGTGTTCACTCCTCGTTCGCTGAAATAATAAAAAACCGTCCTGAGTATCAGGACGGTTTTTTATTATTTGAGACCCCTTATGGTAATGATGCGCTCGTGCTCCTTCTTGCCGTGGCGGAGGGAGAGGTTGACGGGTTTTGTGAAACGCGCCCCTTTCAGATTATTTGCCCACTCGATAAGAATGATATTTAGGGGGTTTGCGAGCACCTCGTCGAATTCGAGCGGGGCGAGCTCTTTAATGTGTGAGATGCGGTAGGCATCGAGATGATAGAGGTTCTTATACGGAGGGCGCTTTAACTTATAACGCTTTATAATGACGAACGTGGGGCTTGTGATGCGGTGTTTTATACCCAAGGCATGCGCAAACCCCTGAATAAACGTGGTTTTTCCTGCGCCAAGGTCGCCAAGGAGTGTCACAACGCGTGCGTGGGTTTTAGGCTTCGCACGTACGAGTGTTGCCGCAATTATTGCCGCAATCTTTTTTGTTTCTACCGCCGAATTACTTTTCATTTAGAGAAGCGACTCCTTCTTATTGAGACCTAAGTGCTCATACGCGAGCGCGGTTGCGGTGCGCCCTGCGGGCGTGCGGTTTAAAAGCCCGAGTTTCATCAGGAAGGGTTCGTATACATCTTCAATCGTGCCGGGCTCCTCGTTCAGTGCCGCGCTGAGGGCTTTTAATCCTGCGGGACCCCCATTGAATTTTTCGATGATGGCGCGTAAGAGCTGGCGGTCCGTGTTGTCGAGTCCCAACGAATCAATTTCCAAAAGTTCTAAGGTCTTCGCAACCGCCTCGTCGGTGATGATATTATTCAAATAGACCTGCGCATAGTCGCGCGCACGTTTCAAAAGACGGTTTGCGGTGCGGGGAGTGAAGCGCGCGGCTTCGGCAAGCTTCTTCGTTGCTTCCGGCTTCAGCTTCACGCCGAGCAACTGCGCATTGCGCTCAATGATGCGCGATAAGTCTTTCGGCTCATAGTAGTCGAGGCGGAAGGTTGCGCCGAAACGCGAGCGCAACGGGGCTGAGAGCATATTCGCTTTCGTCGTCGCCGCAATGATGGTGAACGGGGGAAGGTCGAGCGAGAAGGTGCGCGCCGACGGTCCCTTGCCGACAATAAGGTGGAGTTTGCGGCTTTCCATTGCGGGGTAGAGGATTTCCTCCACCATTGTATTTACGCGATGCGCTTCGTCGATGAAAAGAATCTCATTCGGTTCGAGGTTTGTGAGGAGTGCGGCAACGTCGCCCGCTTTTTCGAGTGCGGGGCCGGAGGTTGATTTTACGTTCGCGCCCATTTGTTTGCCGATGAGGTAGGCGAGTGTCGTCTTACCGAGGCCGGGGGGGCCGTAGAAGAGAAGGTGGTCGCAGCTTTCATTGCGCCCTTTTGCCGCATCAATAATAAGGCGCAGGTTCGCTTTCACGTTTTCCTGGCCCACATAGTCTTCCCAGCGATTTGGACGCAAAGAAAGGTCGAGGTTGACCTCCTCATTCAGTTGTGTATTATTATCATCCCGCGTAGTCATACGGCGGTTTTTGTGAGAAGGGGGGAGGTATTGACAAATACCCCTTTGTGTGATAGGATTTGCTCAGCAAACTAAATCCTGGTTTTGGACCTGTGGGCATGCGGATTCTTTCTTAGAACAATAGGACTATTTGGCTCCGGCTGGATAACTCCTCGGAAAAATTCGTTCCTTTCTTAAGTTCACTTTAAGTTAGGTTTTAAAAATGCCTTTATCGGCGCTCTGCCCACAGATCTAAGTCCGGGATTTTTTATTTCTCCCGAAAAGACATATCACACTCAGCATTTCTATTTCCCTGCTGGGGTATCCGTATTATGAAGCCAAGGTACTACTCCAGTCGTCCGTTCCACTTCGTCTACGCTCGTGGAGCCAAGAATCACTTTCAACATACCGTCTTCTTGCATTGTAACCATTCCCTGCTTTTTTGCCAATGTGAATAACTCCATTTCGGACGGATTGCGGAAAATCGCTTCTTTAATCGGGTCGGTTACTTCAAATAATTCGAAAATGGACGTGCGGCCGCGGTAGCCAAGCCCTCCGCATGCCTCGCATCCTTTTGCTGTGTGGAATGACGGCGTTGCATAGGGAGTTTTATCAACGCGCGCAGGAAGTCCCTCTAAGAAACGTTTAATCGCTTCGCTTTCTTGTGTTGTGGGTTCACGTTTCACTTTGCATACTTTGCAGAGCACGCGCACGAGACGCTGCGCAATAATGAGCGTGAGTGCGGGTGCTAAAATATTCGGCTTCGCGCCCAAATCGAGGAAGCGGGGGATTGCGCCCACCGAATCATTCGTGTGGAGCGTTGAGAACACTAAGTGGCCCGTGAGCGCGGCGTTCAATGCGATTTCCGCAGTTTCTTTATCGCGGATTTCACCAATAAGAATAATGTCGGGGTCCTGCCGCAAAATGGAACGGAGACCGTCCGCGAACGTATACCCCGCATCGGGGTTTACCTGCGTTTGCGAGATGCCCGCAATGTGGTATTCAACGGGATCTTCGACGGTGATGACTTTAATTTCGGGTGTCGTTACATTCTTCAAAAACGCGTAGAGCGTCGTTGTTTTACCCGAACCCGTGGGACCGGTGTTCAATATGAGGCCGTTGGGTCTATCAATTTGCGCCTTCACAATAACGAGGTCGTCCTTGCGCCAGCCGAGGTCCTCAAGGTTTACCTTGAGTGCCAAAGGGTCCAAGAGACGCATCACCACCGTCTCGCCGAACTCCGAGGGAATAATAGAAGTACGGATTTCAATGTCGCGGTCTTTGAGGCCGATAGTGAAGCGGCCGTCCTGCGGCTCATCGGTAATGTTGAGTTTCAGGTTCGAGAGAAGCTTGATGCGCATAATAACCGATTTGTAGTTATGCAGTGCAAATTTGTCGTATGCGGTGTGGAGCAGGCCGTCGATGCGGTAGCGGACGATGCCGAATTCTTCCGTGGGTTCCAAGTGGATGTCGGAAGCTTTGAGCCCCATCGAGCCGCCGAGAATAATTTCAAGGAGCTGGGATGTGAGCGGACTCTTAAACTCTTCAAATTCTTTTGTGAGTTCGCTGAGTGTTTTTATTTTGAGGAGGAGGTCGTTCAAACGCGTCTCATCGATATCAACCTTTCCGGTGATTTCTTTTGCCTCTTCGGTGACGAAGCGATAGTAGCTCCACCCGTGTTCAAGGCCGGAGAGCGATGCAATGTGAATTTCAAGTTCGTATTTTTTCTTGAGCTCCTCAATTATTGCCGCCGCCTCTTTTTCGCGCGGGTCGAATACCGCGATGACGAGCTTCTTGCGGATGAGTTGGAGGGGCGCGAGCCGCGCTTTGCGCGCTTCGGGCTCCTTCACAATTTCAAGGGCTTTAAGTTCGGTTGGCACACGCACCGAAATGAGGTCGAGGTAGGGGAAACCTAACGTTTCGGCGCGTCGTTTCGCGTCGTTTTCCTCCGCGGTTCTATGCGCCTTTTTCAACTGTTCATCGAGGTCCTTTTTGCTGAGCATTACGTATAGTGTAGCGAACTATGGAGGATATTTCTACCGTGCGGCGGCTACCCTTGACAAAACGCCTTAGTATTTGACTTTTTCATATATTCGTGCTTTAATAGAGATAGAACTTTAGCACCACACATCACTATTTTTCCGAGGAGAATGCCATGAAAAGGATGCTGCTGTTTGCAACAATGTTCGCGCTGCAGGGATGCAGCTTCGGCGTCGGCTTCAGGGTCGACCTCATGCAGGAACTGCGTGAGTCGATCGGAGTGAAGACCAATCTGCCGTTCGGCAGGAACGCGGTCTTCGTCTCCGCCCCTATGTCGGTTCACAAGCTGACCATCATCAAGGCCGACCAGTTCACGCCGCCCTCAGGGGTCGTCGTGGCGGTCATCGCCCCCGGTAGCGGCATCGCAGTTCCATTCAGCGGCCTCTTCTCCGACCAGCGCATGACGATCTTCGTCACCGCGCACGACGCCGAGGGGAAGCTGATCGGTACCCGATCGAGGATCTTTTCCACATACGATTCCGGAAACTCCGGAACCATCGAGATGTGGGAGGTGACCGCTTCCGAGCTTCAGCGCCGTTGACGACTCCGTTCGTCCTCGACCTTGAGCCGGGCGGCCGGCAGACTCCTCGCTGCTGGTTAGCCGAGCTCCCGCGTGTCTCATCATGAGACACGCGGTTTTTTTTATTCTTTCTGTCGGGCGGGGTATAATACCCACGTGATTACGTACTGCTACGGACCGGATTCCTACCAGAGAATCCGAAAAGTGAATGAGTTTTTGGATGCCGTAAAATCAAAATATACAGGCGCGGATTTTTTTGCTGTCGATCTCTCCGAAAACCCCGAAGCGTGGCGCGCTGCGCGCGATTTTGCACGACAGCAGTCAATGTTCTCGCGCGAGAAGGTTTTATTTATTCGTGAGAGCGGGGAGGTGGACGAGAAGGGGGAGAAAGAATGGGTGAAACTGCTGAAGTCCCTCACGGAAGTTGCGCATACACATGTTATTATTTCCGACTCATGGGAGAAACCGCGCAAGGCGTTTTCGTTTCTTCTCGACCAATCCGTTGCTAGCTACCAGTTTGAGCAACTCACCGGGCCTGCGCTCCACACATTTTTAAAAGCAGAGGCTAAAGAGCGTGGCGTAACGCTCGAAGAGGGGGCGTGGAGTTATTTCTTAAAATTTCTCGGCACCTCGGGAGATGAATTATGGAGCGGAGCACAGGAGCTTGAGAAGCTCGCACTCTCTGGGTTTAAGGGGACAATCACCGAGACGCAGCTCCGTGAGGTAGTGAAGTGGACTGCGCACTCGGATGCGTTTGCGGCCGCGCACAAACTTCTCGCGAAGGGCGATGCAAAGAAAAAAATAATGGTGTTGGAGTGGCTTCTGGCGCAAGGGGAGGAGCCTGCGAAACTATTTAACCTGCTTGCGTACGTTGCGCGCGGGGAGGACGCGGTGCGCCTTGCTGACCTCGATATTGCGGTGAAGTCGGGTGCGGCGGAATACGAGGAGGCATTGCTCTCATTTGTGCTCGCATAAAACAAAAATCCGCCTTTCGGCGGAATTTTTTTACTTCAATTTCTTTGCGAGACGGGACTTCATGCGGTCCGCCCTTCCTCTCTTAATGAAGTCTACTTTTGCCATCTTATCGATGGTCTTATAGACCTCCTTCAAGAACGCTTTCGCCTCCTCGCCCTGCTTACCCGCAAGGAGTTTCTTGAACTTCTTTACGGTTTCTTTGAGCTTTTTCTCGCGGCTAAGGTTTACTTCCCTGCGGCGGGCGCTCTGGCGGAGTGCTTTTTTGGCTGATTTCGTTTTCGGCATCGTTCCTTATTTATGCCCTAAGAGGAGAGGAAAGTCAACAGGAGAGCGGGAAACACCCCTCCCTCCTTACCCCTCGGAACCAGAATAGTTTTCTGCTGAAAACTTTCTTTGCCCTCGCCACCTTCGTGGCTGCGGGATATTCCTCGGAGCAAGAAGGAGGGGTATTATTAAAAACAAATGAGTCAAAAAGATTATTTACGCAAATATAATTGGGTTTGGTTTTCACTTGGTTATGTTAATTCTGCATTGCTTTCCCTCGATGCTATTTTAAGGGAAGAAGACATACCCGAAGAAAAGATGGATGTTGTATGGATGCCACCATCATCCGTGGAAGATGTTCCTATTGTGATTTTTTATAACATTAGGCATGCAATTGAGCTCGTGATAAAAACAACAGGTGTTTACAAGGGGACCGCTCCAGTACTTGTGCATGATATTAAAAGGTTACTCCCCGCACTTGAGACCGAGTATCCAGGGAAATCTAAAACAATCGAGCAATTTGTAAATCTAACAAAGAAATATTACGGAACAGACTTTTATAAAGATAATTTTGGCGCCGTTCTTCCAGACGACCCTAAGAATATTTTATTTAGATATCCAGAGAATAAAGCCATGATTAATCACATAGATCCAGCAATTATTGGTAGAGTTCATAAGAAACTTGCGCGTGAAATAAAGCGAGACGTCGAGCAGCTTCGTGTCGCTATTTACCGATTTCATGGAGAGCTAGCAGGCGATAAACTGATTTATTAGTTGTAAGTTGTACGGTATTATATAGAGGCATGCTACATACCCTGCGGGGAACGATTACCGCAAAATACGAAAATTCAGTGGTCCTTGATTGGAACGGGATGGGATTCAAGGTACACACGAATGTCCGCACGCTTTCGCTACTTCCGCCCGAGGGGCGCGAGGTGAAACTCTTTTGCCACCTTTTTGTACGCGAGGACCGCATTGAGCTCTACGGCTTTTTTGCCGAGGAGGACCTTACCATGTTTGAGATGCTGAATTCCGTGGGCGGGGTAGGACCGAAGACCGCGCTTGGCGTCCTTGATATCGACAGAGTCCCGAACATTATGGCGGCGATTTTGGAAAAGAGGGCGGACGTACTTACGCACGCGTCGGGCATCGGCAAGAAGACTGCGGAGCGCATTATTCTTGAGCTTCAAAATAAAGTGAAGTTGCCCGAGGGACACGAAACAAAGTCGATGAATGTAAACCACGAAGTCGAGGATGTGCTTGTGGGGCTTGGTTATGCGCGCCACGATGTGCGCGCGGTGCTCCAGTCAATGAAAGGCGAGGAGACACTTGAGGAGCGGTTGCGCCACGCGCTCCGCGAGCTCGGGACGACAAAATAATTATGGAAACGTTGCGCTCAATCTATCACTGGCTCTTTGCCGCGCTCGGTAATATCGTGTTCGGTTTCCCGAGCAGGAGGTTGTATGTGGTGGGGGTTACGGGCACTAAAGGGAAATCATCGACGGTGGAACTTATGAGCGCGCTTTTCGATGCGGCCGGGGAGAGGACCGCGGTCCTCTCGTCGGTTACGAGGAAAATCGGCGCGAACCGCGCGCGCAATATGAGCGGGAACTCGATGCCCGGCAGGTTCGCGATACAGCAATTTTTATCTGAGGCGGTACGCGCAAAATGCACGTACGCATTTGTTGAGGTGACCTCGCAGGGAGTATTGCAGCACCGTCATGAGTTTATCGACTGGAACGCGGCGGTATTTTTGAATCTTTCACCCGAACATATTGAGGCGCACGGTTCGTTTGAGGAATATAAGCAGGCGAAGCTCGCATTTTTCCGCTATGTGGCCGCGTCTCCGAAAAAGGACAGAGTTTTCTTGGTGAATGAGGATGACGCGGTATCGTCCGAATTCGAAGAGGCGGTCCACCATAATTACGGCAATGCGGTGCTGAAGTTCAGCGGGAAGAAGTTTTTGCGGGAGACGTTAGGTGCACATTTTGATTTGCGCACAGAAAAAGCACGCGCTGAGCTTGGCGAGTGGTTGCTCGCGGAATTCAATCTTGAAAATGCGGCAGCGGCAACCCGTTTAGCGGAAGCGCGCGGCGTGGAATGGAAATATATTGAAAAAGGACTCGTCGGGTTTAAGGGCGTACCCGGAAGATTCGAGATAGTGCAAAAAAAGCCGTTCGTGGTCGTGGTTGATTATGCACATACGCCTGATTCATTGCGCAAAGTGTATGCAACGCTCCGCAATGATTATTGTATGGGGCCTGACGCGGGGCGGCTTATTTGTGTGTTGGGGTCGGCGGGCGGAGGACGCGACAAGTGGAAACGGTCCGAGATGGGGCGCGTGGCCGCGAAGTACTGCTCGGAAATTGTGCTTACGGATGAGGATTCGTATGATGAGAACCTGGCGGATATTATGAAGGCAATAAAGGGCGGTATTCTTGAAGATAATTTTCCCATCACGAAGATTCACGAGGTGCCTGACAGGCGCGAGGCAATCAGGAAAGCTATATCGCTCGCGGAGAAAAGCGATGCGGTCGTGATGACCGGCAAGGGAAGCGAGACCTCGATTCATTTGGCTCACGGAAAGAAGATTCCGTGGAACGAGCGGGAAATAGCACTCGAAATATTGAAAGAACGCCGTACCTAATACGGCGTTTTTCTTCGTGTATCCCTGAGGTATACTATTCATATGAAGCTTACATTTCACGGAGGCGCGCAGTCGGTTACGGGTTCGAATTATATGCTTGAGTCCGAGGGCAAGAAAATTCTCATTGATTGCGGACTTTTTCAGGGCGC
>JAKAHO010000014.1 GCA_021814835.1 bacterium | reverse complement strand
ACTGAAACCTGAATCGGTTTGCGGTGCAAATGCGCGCGCCTGCGATTTACTTTTGCTTTTGCGTGATGACTTGTTCGTGCCATATCCCGTCTAGATTAACCCATTTACTTGTGAAGGTCAACCTGTGTACAGCGATGATGCCGTGAATCTTAATGGCCGTAACGTGCGCCTTGGTGCCGTAGCCTTTGTGCCTCGCAAAACCGTAATGGGGGTGCTTTGCGTGAAGTGCCACGAGCTTCCTGTCGCGAGTAACCTTCGCGACAATCGAGGCAAGCATAATTGCGGGGAATTTCTCGTCTCCTTTTATGAATGTCTCCACACTCCTGAAAGGAGGCTTAAATTCCGCCTTTAAATGCAATCCGCCGTCCAAGATTACCTTGGACTCACGAGGATTTAACTTTGCGGTTTTTATGAGCTTAGTAACTGCGTGGGTCGCCGCCCAGTTTGCTGCCTGCGCCACGTTCAAGTGGTCCACCTGTTTCGGCGTCATACTGTGCGTTATATACCAAATGTCCGCACCGTTCTTTTTTTGTTCGGCTAAGTACCGCACCCACTCCTCGCGTTGGAGATGCGTCAATTGCTTCGAATCGCGCAACGGCGGATGCGCACCCTTAAATAGTTTCTTTTCGCCGACGCGTAAGGCAAACACACCCACGGTCACAGGCCCCGCGAGCGCACCGCGCCCCACCTCATCTATACCGATAATCCACCTCAATCTCATTCTTCTATTACTCTACGACTCTTTGACTCATTAGTCGAAAGTGGTATCGTAATAAAAGCTCATCGCGGGCTGTCACTCGCGCAGGGGTGACGCTGTAGACATAGTTACGTCAGCCAACACGGCACTCGTGCCGATATCGTGGCGAATAGCCACCTCTTGGCGGGCCTCAACAACGGGCCCGCTTTTTAATTGCGTTATTATGAATGCCTTATATGACTATCCAGCCATCGTTCTACTTCTTCGAGGAAACTGGACATTTCTTTATTGCCTTCAGACGCTGCTAGTCGTTGCGCCAAATTGACGAGATAATCTTCAACTTCTTTCTTGTCGCCATCTAACCAAAAATTATTTATGTGCAAAAAAACAAGAAGTGAGGCAGTTGCCGTTCTTTTATTTCCATTTTCAAAACAATGCCCCTTTGCAAGCCCGTAATACAATATCGATGCCTTCTTAGTAAATGTTGGGTAGTACTCGTATTGCGGATTGTGCAATGCCGCTTCAAGTTTCTCTCTGTCATGCTTTGCAAAACTTGGTATTGGCTCTTTTTTCGAATCAAAAATGGCCACCGCGAGCGGGTGGCACATTTTTTCCATCAAGTCTATATCAATGTAATTGATTGATTTAGGCTCGGTCATATTCAGCGAGCCTCTCAAATACTCGGCCGTATTCCTTGAGTGCTTTTTGAGCGCCTTCAACAACTTTTTTCTCCAACTTTTTTCTTTCGATGCTCTGCGCCGAGATAATAGGCTTCTGCGTTTTCGCTCCCATTTTTGTTTTAAGAAACAGAAGAATTTTTTTCATTTTGGCGACTCGTGACTATTATTAGTATACCACAAATCAGCTCCTAAATTATAACTTTCTCGTCAATAAGTCAATTATAACCTACTTATTTCCACATTCCGAGAATTAAACCAAAAAGCACAAAAATGACGAGTTGATAGCCCCCCTGCACCAAAAACTTTACCCATTTCACTTTCGTGGAATCTCCCGTAAACATTACGGCGGACGCGAGCGTCGGGATTACAATTGCCGCCCAAATCCATACCATATTCTGCGGAGCATCGGGCGAACCCGTAAAACTGCGCGCGAGGACCCAGACCTGAAAGAGCGTGAGTACGAACTGAATAGCGAAAAGCTGATTCGAGTCCTTCTTCATTTTCTTCTGCGCCTCCTCGCTCATCGAGGACATTCCCGTAATCTTCAGCCACGTTTTACCGAATAACGGACCGTACCACACAAATCCTGCTGCCATTGCGAGAATGGCAGCTGAAACCACCGCCAAATAATTGATAATCATTCCTTAATTATACTCCCCCAAAGCGCGGCTTCTTGATAACCTGCACCACCTTGCCGTTAATCATATAGTTGTCGTTCTCGTGGATATAAATCGGCGGGAAATCTTTTGTGGATTCGGACAAGAGCATTACGACGCCGTTTTCTTTGTCGTGGCGGAAGCGCTTGATGTTCGCCATTCCATCGATAATCGAGAGCACAATGTCGCCGTCCTTATACCCGTAGCGGTCTGCGATATCAATAATCACGTAATCGCCGTCATCGATTCTTTTTCCCTGAATCTCCGCTCTATTCATACTCGGACCCACCACTTTGAGCGCCAGATATGTCTGCGCATCCCGAGGCGCGGGGTTCAAGAGTGCGCTCGATACTTTCAAAAAACCCTCAATGTTCGTGTCCGCATAAATCTGCGCAGGTCCTGCGTTTACTGCGCCCAAAATCGGAATAGAGAGAATCCTCGCGCCGCCCTCGGACTCCTTTTTCCATTCCTGCATTGTTTTCCTTACCTCGCCTTTTTTCTTATCAACTTTCAATAAGCCTTTCTTCTCCAATTGCGCCAAATGGTGCTTCACCTTCTGCGGTGAGGTCTCGCCAATGTGCGCCCCGATTTCCCGGAGCGTCATCTGCCCCAAGTTCTTCTCTCCTGCGAGCTTCAGAAGCATTTCTTGAATGGTGTGCATATGGCTTTATTGTACCACTTTTACGTTTTTTTACGGAATAGCGTAATTGTGGACAACTAATACCCTCGCCACCCTTCTTACCCCTCGGAAACGGGATATGTTTGCAAGCGCTCTATTTTTGAATAAAAAACGGGGAGGGGCTATGTGCCCGCCCCCCGTATATATCTGTGTGCGCTAGATTTCCTTGCACACCTTTGCGTCGAAGATCAGCTCGATTTCCTGGAAGTTGAAGAAGTTCTTCTCCCACCAGAGCGCCGCCTTCGGATTGTGCTCCCGCAGAACCTCCAGCGCGTCTGCGCCCGCCACGCGGTACCCTCGGCACCCCGTGCGCCCCATCGCGACCCCCTTGTTGCCCCTGCCCTTGGTTGGCAGCTTCGCGCCCACCCAGGCGTTCCGAATCTTCTCAGGAACAGAACCCGCAGGAGTGTCGATGATGAGGACGTGCGGATGGAAGAACCACGGCAACACGTCGTTCGTCTGCTCCATCACGCCTAGCAGGTGCGGTGGCACGGGCTCGCGCCCCTCGATTGCGGCGCCCACTTCCTTGTTGAAGTCGAAGTTCAGCACCTCCTCCACTGAGTCGAAGCGGAAGAACACGTGACCGCTCGTGTCAGAGAAGATGTGGAACACCGCCGGCTTCCTCCCCTCGGGAGGCGACGGGAACTCGAGAATCTCGAAGTACCCCGGGTCATCTTCCGACCCCGTCGTGCCGTACTTGTGGCGGATGACCTTTGTGGAGGCGTACAGCTGACCGTACGCGCCGTGATGCATCAAGTCGCCTTCGCGGAACTTTTCTGCCCTGTGTGGCATGCCCGCCCCCAGGTTTAGGTTGACCTTCTTGAACCTCGCCGATATTCAAATTACTAGGAACATTACACACCTGTTGCGGTACGTTGTCAAAATTCTCCGCAAACCTAAAGCGAGCTCTTTCCCTAAGAAAAGAGCGTTGGAATGCGAGCGAGCATGAGGAAGTAGCGGTGATTTCCACGCAGGGGGAATCAACCGCATCTTTTCGTGAGACAAGAGTGAGCGCCATATTAGACAATAAAAAGCGCTATCCACAGCGTTGCCGTGACTCACGTTCGGCAATAGAATGAGTGCAATACTGTTATGTCGAAATTCGTCCACCTCCACGTCCACTCGCACTACTCCCTGCTCGACGGTCTCGCGAAAATCGATGACCTTATCGAGCGGACAAAGGAATTGGGGATGGACACGGTGGCACTTACCGACCACGGCAACCTTTACGGTGCGATTGAGTTCTATAAGGCGGCGAAGAAGGCGGGCATTAAACCGATTTTGGGCGTTGAGGCGTACGTTGCGCCCCACGGACGACTCATGAAGCGTGCGGGCATTGACGAAAAACGTTATCACATTATCCTTTTGGCAAAAAATGCGAAGGGTTGGAAAAATATTATCGCGCTTGTCACGAAATCGAACCTTGAGGGCTTTTATTACAAGCCGAGAATCGACAGAGAACTTTTGGAATTACACCGCGAGGGAATTATTGTGCTCTCGGGATGTTATGGCGGAGAAATTCCGAAACTTATTACCGAAAAGAAGTTCGATGAAGCACGTGCGAGTGCCGTGTGGTTTCAAAAAATATTCGGCAACGACTTTTATCTTGAACTTCAGCCCCACTCGCCCGACCTCCACGCGCCCCTCCTGAAACTCTCGCGCGAGCTCGGCATTCCTGTCGTTGCCACACAAGACGTGCACTATGCGCGGCACGATGACCAGACCGCGCACGAAATACTTCTCGCGGTGCAGACATCGAGCAAGCTCGACGACGAGGACCGGCTCACGCTTAAAGAATTTGATATTTCATTCAGACCCGCGGAAGAGATGATTGAGCTCTTCAAACATATTCCTGAAGCGATTGAGAATACGATACGCATCGCTGAGCAGTGCGATGTGACGATTGAGCTCGGCAAATCAAAACTCCCGAAGTTCGTACCGCCCGACAACGAAGGAACGTCCTTTGAATATATGAAAGCGCTTGTCGCGCGCGGTACGCCCATTCGCTATCCGCATATGACGCCCGAAATCGAGGCGCGCATCGCAATGGAGCTCGGCGTTATCGAGAAAACTGGCTTCGCGGATTACTTCTTAATCGTGCAGGATTATATCAACTGGGCAAAGGAGCACGGCATCGTGGTGGGCCCAGGAAGAGGCTCGGCGGCGGGCAGTATCATTGCGTATATTTTGCGCATTACAAATATCGACCCCTTAAAGTACGACCTGCTCTTCGAGCGTTTCTTAAACCCTGAACGTATCTCAATGCCTGATGTCGATACCGACTTTACCGATATCCGCCGCGACGAGGTGGTTGCCTACGTACGCGAGAAGTACGGCGCCGACCGCGTGGCGCAGATTATCACGTTCGGAACGATGGCCGCGAAGGCCGCCATCCGCGACACGGGGCGCGCGATGGGCCTCCCCTATGCCTTTTGCGATGAGCTTTCGAAGCTTATTCCTATGAAGATTGACCTTGAGGGCGATGAGAGTTTCCTCAAGAAATCTATTGAGGTAATCCCCGAGCTAAACGCGAAATATAAGACTGACCCGCAGGCAAAACAGCTGCTTGATGCCGCGCAGAAACTTGAAGGCGTTGCCCGCCACGCATCCGTCCACGCGTGCGGCGTGGTGATTGCGGCAGAACCCCTTACGAACTACATGGCGCTCCAGAAGGCGCCGCAGGGCGAGGATGCGATTATCACTCAGGCGGAAATGCACGCAGTCGAGGACCTTGGTGTTCTTAAAATGGACTTCTTGGGACTCAAAAACCTCACGATTATTGAAAAGACTCTGCGCCTTATTAAAGAACTTCATGGCGTGACGATTGATATTGATGAGCTTCCCCTCGACGATGCAAAGGTGTTCGAACTTTTCCGCTCGGGCGACACGACGGGCGTATTCCAATTTGAATCTTCAGGCATGCGCCGTTATTTGAAAGAACTGAAGCCGACCGAACTTGAAGACATTATTGCGATGGTCGCCCTGTACCGCCCGGGCCCCATGGAACTTATTCCTATTTATATCCGCCGTAAGCACGGCGAGGAGGAGGTTTCATATCTCCACGAGAAGCTGAAACCCGTACTTGAGAAGACGTGGGGCGTCGGCATCTATCAGGAGCAGATGATGAGAATTGCGCGCGACCTTGCAGGCTACTCGCTCGCGGAAGCCGACACACTCCGCAAAGCAATCGGCAAAAAAATTAAAGCGTTGCTTGATGAGCAGGAGAAGAAGCTCATCGACGGCATGATAAAGAACGGCATTCCTCAAAAAATTGCGCGCGAAATCTGGGAACTCTTCCCGCCATTTGCAAAATACGGCTTCAACCGCAGCCACGCGGCGTGCTATGCCATCATCAGTTACCAAACCGCATGGCTCAAGGCCCACTACCCCGTTGAGTTCAACGCGAGCTTGTTTAACGTATCGGGTACTGATATCGACCGCATCAACTTCCTTGTGAGCGAGGCAAAGCACCTCGGCATTAAAGTGCTTCCGCCCGACATCAATATGAGTATGCGCGATTTTTCAGTGGACGGGCCGAATGTGCGCTTCGGGCTTTCCGCAATCAAGAACGTGGGCGCAAATATCGTTGAGTTCATTATCGAGGAAAGAAACAAGAACGGACCGTATTCTGACTTCTCAAACTTCCTGACGCGCGCGCGGCACAAGGACCTCAACAAAAAATCTATCGAAAACCTTGCGAAGGCGGGCGCATTTGATTCTCTCGGCGTAACCCGCGGAGACCTTATTGCGAATATGGAAGAAATCCTTGCGTTTAACCAAGCCGCCAAAAAGTCCGCAGGTAATAATCAGGACTCGCTCTTCGGCGCAGACTCGCACGTTTCAAAATTGCGCCTGAAGTCCGCGTCTCCCGTCGACAAAAACACCATCCTTCAGTGGGAGAAGGAGTTGCTCGGCCTCTACATTTCCGATCACCCCTTCCAGCCGTTTGTGGCTCTCTTGAAAGGCAAGATTCCTTCGCTTATCGAGATGCGAGCACTTCCCCGTGGCGACAAGGAAAAGAGCGACCGCCTCTGGATTGCGGGCATCATTTCCACAATGGAGAAATTCACCACCAAGAAAGGCACGCCGATGCTTTTCGTAACGCTTGAGGACCAGACGGAGAGGATTGAGATGCTCGTGTTCGATGAAACGATGAAGAAAGTGCCAAAAGCATGGGTGGAAGGCACGCCCGTCGCGGCCGTCGGGCGGATTTCCTACAAGAACGACGAAACGAAGTTCATCTGCGACGATGTGCGTATACTCGTTGCCCCCAAGGCGTAACCTCGTTATAATCAGAACGTATGAAATCCACGATTGAAGAGGCGCGCCATTCGCTCGCCCACCTACTCGCCGCCGCCGTATTGGAGCTCTACCCCGATACGAAGCCCGGCATCGGCCCCGTTATCGAAAACGGCTTTTATTACGATTTTGATTTTTCGACGCCTATCACCACTGCTGATCTCCCCGCAATCGAAGCGAAGATGCGCGAGATTCTCCCCACGTGGGGCGAGTTCAAAAAGATTGATGCATCAGGTGAAGAAGCCAAAGAACGCTTTGCATCAAACCCTTACAAAGTTGAGCTTATCTCCAACCTCGACGCAAAAAAGGAAGCTATTACCCTCTACCAGTCAGGCCAGTTTGTCGACCTCTGCAGAGGAGGCCACGTGAAGGACGCGAAAGCGGAAATCGACCCAAAGAGCTTTTCGCTCTCGCGCGTCGCGGGTGCCTACTGGCGCGGTGATGAGAAGAACAAAATGTTGACCCGCATTTACGGACTTGCGTTTGCAACTCCCAAAGAACTCGCGGACTATAAGGCGCAATTAGCGGAAGCCGAGAAGCGCGACCATAAAGTGCTCGGCCCCCAGCTCGATTTGTTTACCTTTTCCGACCTCGTGGGAAGCGGTCTCCCTTTGTGGACTCCACGCGGAACCCTTGTGCGCAACTTGCTCGATGCGTATGTGTGGGAACTCCGCTCAAAGCATGGTTATGAGCGCGTAGAAATTCCGCATATCACGAAGAAGGATTTGTATGTGACGAGCGGTCATTGGGACAAGTATAAGGACGACCTTTTCAGAATTACGACCCGCGAGGGACACGAATTTGCGATGAAGCCGATGAACTGCCCGCACCACACGCAGATTTATGCGCGCAAGCAATGGAGCTACCGCGAACTTCCCCAGCGCTACGCAAACACCACAATGTGCTACCGCGATGAACAGTCCGGTGAAATTTCGGGTCTCTCACGCGTCCGCGCATTCACACAGGACGATGCGCACGTGTTCTGCCGTATGGGCCAGGTGAAGGAGGAGTTTTTGAAGATTTGGGATATTATTCACGAGTTTTATCCGACGTTTGGTTTTAATCTGAACGTTCGCCTCTCGCGCCATGACCCCGCGCATGCAGAAAAGTATCTCGGCGATACAAAACGCTGGGAGCTTGCGGAATCAATGCTTCGCGATATCGCAAAAGAAAAGAAGGCAGAAGTTATCGACGGACTCGGCGAGGCAGCATTCTACGGCCCCAAGCTCGACTTCCTTGCAAAGGACTCGATCGGACGCGAGTGGCAGGTGGCGACCATTCAGCTCGATATGAATATGCCCGAGCGCTTCGGACTCACCTGCATTAACGAGGAGGGTAAGAAGGAGGGTATCGTAATGATTCACGCCGCGATTATGGGCTCCATTGAGCGCTTCCTCTCGGTACTTATCGAACACACCGCGGGGCTCTTCCCTGTCTGGCTCGCACCCGTGCAGGTTGTGGTGGTACCCATCAGCGACAAGCACGAGGCATATGCGAAGGAGGTAATGGAAGCGTTCACGAAGGCGCGCATCCGCGCAGAATTGTCTCCTGCAAACGAAACGCTCGGCAAGCGCGTACGCGCCGCTGAAGTTCAGAAGATTCCGCTCGTTGCCGTGATGGGCGACAAGGAAGCAACGGACAAGACGGTTGCAGTCCGCAAACACGGAAGCAAGGCGAACGACACAAAGCCGTTAGATGCGTTTATTAAAGAAGTGCAGGACTCGGTTCAGAAACGCGCTTTGTAATGAACGCGAAAGCAAAACTTATTGTAGTTGTGGGGCCCACCGCAAGCGGAAAAACTTCGCTTGCGGTTTTGCTTGGGAAAAAGTTTAACGGCGAGGTGATTTCCGCGGATTCGCGTCAGGTCTACAAAGGTATGAATCTCGGCTCGGGTAAGGTCACGAAGAAAGAAATGGAGGGAGTGCCCCACCACTTACTTGATGTCGCGGACCCAAAGAGAACATTTACCGCATCACATTTCGCGCGCCTTGGACGCAAGGCGATTACGGGTATTGTGAAGCGCGGAAAAACTCCGATTGTATGTGGAGGCACGGGCTTTTATATCAGAGCTTTAGTTGACGGCATTGTGATACCCGATGCAAAACCGAATCCGAAACTCCGTAAGAAACTCGAAAAGATGTCTGTAAACGAACTTTTTGAAATACTGAAATCTAAAGACCCTGAGCGAGCCTCGACGATAGACCCGAAAAACCCGCGACGGCTTATTCGCGCGCTCGAGATTATCGATGCGCTCGGCAAGGTTCCTGAATTAAAAAAACATCCTCTGCCCTACCCGACATTATTCATCGGCATTGCACGAGAGAAGGAAACTCTCAAGGCGCTTATCGAGAAACGACTTAAAGCGCGCATTAAGCTCGGTATGCTTTCTGAAATAAAGAGACTCCACACTCAAGGAGTATCGTGGAAAAAACTTGAATCATTCGGGCTTGAATACCGCTACGGTGCACTTTTTTTACAGAAGAAGATAGACAAAGAAACCTTTATGCGTGAGCTCACAAAACAGATTTTTGATTACGCAAAGCGCCAGATGACCTGGTTCCGCCCCGACACGCGCATTCATTGGATAAAGAAACCCGCTGAGGCGGAGAAACTTGTTAAGAAGTTTCTTTCTTAACCTTTCGTTGACTTTCACCTCAATCGGAATATAACAATATATAGAACCTTTACTCATACTACGGGGTGCGTATGGAAAACCTGATGAGCTCACTGCCATCCAACGTCATCAATGCGTTGATGGGGTACCCATCGAACGTTGGCGAGTGGAAGCTGCGCCGGGGTGAAACTTATGCCGGACGCATGAAACTGCTTGATCCTCTTGCCACCCCTTCCGCGAAGTCACTGCTTCTGGACTTCCTTCGCAAGGAAAGTGTTCCAAAACACCTTGCGAATCGTCTGCTTGATGCAGCCAAAATCCCCCTATCCATTCCTGAGGGCGCGATGCGGGTATTGAGACTCGGAAAGACGAGCGGACATCCAGTCGACTACCCCGTACGCTGGGATCGGCAGCACGCGGGCGCAGACTGGCACTGGCGGCGCACTGACATGTACATTGCCGCAATTCAGCTGCCCAATGGCAGTTGGATGGCGCAGCCCGTCGCTTATTAGACACAAACACCGCTCAAATAAATTTGAGCGGTTTTTTTATCCTTTTTATGACTGCAGTTTCTTCGTAAATATCTCGCGGAGTTTTTCGGGGCTCGCCTGACCGCGGGTCTTTGCCATTCCCTGACCCACAAGGAACTGCACCGAGTTTGCGTTTCCTTTTTTGAAGTCTTCCACCGCTTTCGGGTTTTTTGCGATAATTTCGTCCGCAAGCGTTGAGAGTTCGCCTGCGTCATCCACCACACGCACACCCGTGCGCGACATAATTGTCTCGGGGTCTTCTCCCGACTCATGCATTTGTACGAGCAGGTTCTTTGCAAGACGGCTCAATACCTTTCCTTCCTGCGCCAATGCCACAAGGTGCGCAAAGTGCTCAGGGCTGATTTTCAACGCATGGAAATCTATTTTCTCGGCGTTCATAAGTCCCTTGAGGTCACTCGAGAGATAATTGCAAAGTAACTGGTAGTTCGGTTGCGCAATGCGCACCGCAAGCTCCGAGGCGGACTCCTCAAAATACTGTGCGAGCGCGGGCTCTTCAATAAAACCCTCTACCTGTTCAAGACTCAAACCGAATGATGCGACAAAACGCTGACGTTTTGCTTCGGGGAGTTCGGGAAGCTCATTCTTCATATGCTCCAAATCCCAGTGCGACAAATCGAGCGGAGGAAGGTCGGGGTCTGGGAAGTAACGATAGTCGTGCGCTGACTCCTTTGAGCGCTGACTCTCGGTAATGTGCTTCACATCGTTCCACCCGCGTGTTTCCTGCTTTATCTTCTCGCCTTTCTCTAACGCTTCTTCCTGACGCTTCAATTCGAACTCAATCGCATCATGCACCGCGCGGAACGAGTTTATGTTCTTCACTTCAACTTTTGTGCCGAGTTTCCCCGCCTCCTTGCTGATCGAAATGTTCGCCTCAACACGCATCTGGCCCTTTTCCATATCGGCGTCAGAAATACCGACGTACTTCAAAATAAGCTGAAGTTCTTTTGCGAATGCGACTGCCTCTTCGGCGTTTTTAATATCAGGCTCCGTTACGAGCTCAAGAAGCGGAGTTCCTCCGCGGTTATAATCAACATACGTTGCGTCTTCCTTAGTTTTCTCTCCTCCCGGAAGTTCGTGCATAAGTCTTCCTGCATCCTCCTCAAGGTGTACGCGTGTAATACGAATGCCTTTCAAGGACCCTCCCTGCACTACGGGGTGGTCGTACTGCGAAATTTGGTAACCCTTCGGAAGGTCGGGGTAAAAGTAGCTCTTGCGGTCGAAATGGGACTTTTTTGCGATAGTGCTCCCAAGCGCCAACCCAAGCTTCACGATTGCTTTTACCGCCTCTTCATTTACCACAGGTAGAGCACCGGGGTGGCCAAGGCAAATCGGGCAGGTGTTTATGTTCGGGTTGCCCTCCTCAAAGTTATTCGGACAGGCGCAGAACATCTTTGTCCGCGTCTTGCCGTTCATATGAATCTCTAAACCAATCGTCGGTATATACATAGAATACTTTCAAATAATACACTAAGCCCCAGAAATGAAAAACCCCCGCCATATTGGCGGGGGTTGCTGATTACTTCCCTGACGGCGGAAGCCGAAGCTCGTCGTGGAGCACGGACAACATCGCTTCAAGCACTTTCTGCTTTGGCTGGTCGCCGTTTACGCGGTGAATAAACACCCTTCCTTCGTCTGCGATGACGCGGAGAATCCCCTCATACGCGAGCGCGACCGCCTTCAAGCTCTTCAGCGTCTCGAAGCGGTCGATGGGCTTCCCTGACTTCTTGAGACGCTCCACCGCAACCCTTGCAGGCACATCCACGAAGAGCGTCACGTCGGGCGTAAGGTAATGCCGCCCAAGTGCAGCAAAATGGTAATCGGAAAGCCCCAGCATCCCGAGCCCGCGAGACGCGCCATACGCGTAGGTCGAGAGGTCGTAACGATCGAGCACCACCCAGATTCCGCGTTCGAGCGCAGGAATGATAGTTGACTCGATGTCGAGGTACCGGTCAGCGATGTAGAGCAGTTGGTACTCGAGCTCAGCAAGCTTTACCCCATTCCGTATTTTATCGCAGGTCCCATAGATAACCTTCCTGAAATTATCAATGACGAGCTGCATCTCCAGCGAGCGGTTGTATTCGAGTCCTTTCGCCGACCTTCCGACAAAGGAGACTGCCTCGGCAAACTCCTGCATCTCCTCATAAAGCAATGGCGCGCCCTCGATGAGCTTCCTGAGCCCCTTGCCAATCGCATTGTGCGTCGGCTCTGAATCAAAGATGACGCGCGTGCGGCGCTTCTTCAGGTGCTCAACAAGCATCTTCGCGAGCGTGGTCTTTCCGCTGCCCGAAATGCCCTCGACGAGAATGAACATGCCCCTCTTCACTGGACGCTTCTTCTGCTTCGCCATTGGCTTCCTCTCTTTCATCAGATTTATGATACCAGACTAACGCGTAAAGGATCTCAACTCGTTATAACACCAACGCCAACAAAAAAGAAGCCTTTCGGCTTCTTTTTATGTTACTTATTCAGTGACTTCAACCCATGTTCCGTCGCTCGCGTGCAACGACGCTCGCTCCCTCAAAACCCACGGTTTTGAGTAATTTCCTTCACGGGGAAACGCATGTTTCCCCGACCCCCTTTCTTTCGGCCCATGGGAATCGAAGTAAAACTAAAAAAGCCCCGAAGGGCTTTTTAAAGTTATTCTGTTACTTCGATTCCCATGTTTCGGGCGCTGCCTTCGATGATTTTCATTGCTGCCTCCACCGTGGTGGCATTCAAATCAATCATTTTCTTTTCGGCAATCTCGCGCACCTGGGCCTTCGTTACCTTTCCAACCTTCACCGAGTGAGGCGTTGCTGAGCCTTTCGGTACTCCTGCCGCTTTCCTGAGAAGCGCTGATGCGGGAGAGGTCTTCAGAATGAAATCGAACGAGCGGTCCTCGTAGATGGTGATTTCCGCAGGAATGATGTCACCCACCATTTCCTTCGTTGCTGCGTTGAACTGCAAGCAGAACTGCTGAATGTTCACGCCGTGCTGACCAAGCGCCGGACCGATAGGAGGAGCCGGATTCGCTTTGCCCGCTTCAATTTGAAGCTTTAATACTGTTTTTACTGGTTTACCCATAGTTGTATTGTTATACCTTATATCTTTTGTACTTGCAACGAGTCGAGCTCAAGGAGCGTATCGCGTCCGAAAATGGGGACCAAGACCTTAACCTTGCCGTGCTCCTCATCAATTTCAGCCACCTTGCCCTCCTGGTCTTTGAACGGACCGTCGGTAATCTTCACGATATCGTCCGCCTTCAAGTCCACCGTGTACTTCGTCTCTTCTCCGCCCATCTTTGAAAGCAATGCCTTCACTTCGGCTTCCGAGAGCGGCGCGGGGGTCGTGCTATCCGAGCCCACGAAACCGGTGACGCGCGGGGTGTTGCGCACCACTGACCACGAGTCGTGATCGAGAATCATTTCAACGAGTACGTAGCCCGGATAAATCTTCTCTTCGATGGTATAGCGCTTTCCGCTCTTCACTTTAATCTTCGTTTCTTTCGGAACGATGATGTTGAAGATTTTGTCCGCCATAAACATGGACTCCACGCGTTGCTTTAAGTAGCGCGAGACTGCGTCTTCATACCCTGCATAGGTATGCACCGCGTACCAGCGGCGGTTTTTATTTATCGTCGTCTCTTTTTTTTCGCTCATCGTGATTTATGCGATTATTTTTTCAAGTATCTGCACGAATGCGTAATCCAATACACCGAGGAAGATGGCGACCGCAAGCGAAAACACCACCACGAACAATGTGTAGCGGATAGTCTCCTCGCGCGTCGGCCAGTTCACGCGCTTGAACTCCTGACGTGATTCCTGAAAGAACTCTCTTATCTGCGCAATAGTATTTGCCATAGAGATATTAACGAAGGTAACTATACCACTTTATATGCGGGTAAATCAAGTCCCGTTAGAAGTAACCAGTCACAATTGTCATTATTTATTATTTTCGAATATTTCCTCATATTTATTGAGAAAGTCATAAAGCGAAAACTTCTAACGGGACAAGTCCTAGACGTCCAAGTTCTTTACCGAGGCGGCATTCGCCTGAATAAAGCTCTTGCGGGGGCCGACCTCCTCGCCCATCAGAATATCGAACATCTTATCGGTCGCCACTGCGTCCTCTATAGTCACCTGTTTCAATACGCGGTTTGCGGGGTTTAGAGTGGTCTCCCAAAGCTGTTCGGGGTTCATTTCACCAAGACCTTTGTAGCGCTGAACGTTTACGCCGTCCTTGCCGTACTTCGCAAAAACCTTCTGGAGCTCAGCATCGTTAAAGATGTACTGCACCTCCTTGCCCTTCTGCGTGCGGTAGAGCGGAGGCTGGGCAATATAGAGGAATCCTCCTTCCACGATCTTCGGGAAATAACGGTAAAAGAGTGTGAGAAGCAACGTGCGGATGTGCGCGCCATCGACGTCAGCATCGGCCATAAGAATAATCTTGTGATAGCGGAGCTTCGTGATATCAAACTGTTCGGAAATTGCGGTGCCGAGCGCCACCACAAGCGCGCGGATTTCTTTGTTCAAAAGCATCTTGTCGATACGCGCCTTTTCCACGTTCAAAATCTTTCCGCGCAACGGCAGTACCGCCTGCGTGCGGCGGTCACGGCCCTGTTTGCATGAACCTCCTGCAGAGTCTCCCTCAACGATAAACATTTCGGACTCCTCTGCTTTGCGCGAACTGCAGTCGGCAAGCTTTCCCGGCAAAGTAAGGCCTTCAAACGCGCCCTTGCGGAGCACAGTGTCTTTTGCCGCCTTTGCCGCCTTGCGCGCCTTTGCGGCGAGCAGGTTCTTTTCGATAATCTTCCTCGCATCGCCTCCGTACCGCTCCAAATATTCTTTGAGGGCTTCCGAAACTGCGGACTCAACCGATGAGCGCGCTTCAACGCTGCCGAGACGCGCTTTCGTCTGGCCTTCGAACTGAGGCTCGCGGATTTTTACCGAAACCGCCGCAACCAAACCCTCGCGCATATCTTCACCCGTAAGGTTCTCTTCAGATTCTTTAATATATTCCTCTTTGCGCGCGTAGTCGTTCAATGTGCGCGTGAGCGCGGAGCGGAGACCAGTAAGGTGCGTACCGCCGTCGGGAGTGTAAATATTGTTTGCGAAGCTCAATTCCTCTGACTCAACGTCGTTCGTATACGAAAATGCCGCCTCCACATCAATGCCTTCGACTTCCTTATGCACGTAGAACGGATTCGCCTGAATTGAGGGCCTCGTACCCATAAGGTGCTGAAGGAATGAAAGTAGACCGCCTTCAAAATAAAAGCCGTAATAGTTCGGAACTTCCTCGCGTTCGTCCACTACATCAATGCGCACGCCCTTCGTGAGGAACGCTTGGTTTCTCAAGAAATCCAAAATCTTCTTGAGGTCGTACTCAATAGTCGAAAAAATCTCAGGGTCCGCGTAAAACGTAATGCGCGTGCCATGAGCGTCTGACTTGCCCACTTTTTTCACATTGTACTGGGGCACGCCGCGCTTATACTCCTGAATGTATGCGCCTCCATCACGCCATACTTCGGCGGACATATTCGTTGAGAGCGCGTTCACAACAGAAACACCCACGCCGTGGAGACCTCCCGAAACTTTATATGAACCTTCGGAAAACTTTCCTCCTGCGTGAAGCGTGCACAGCGCGGTTTCAAGCGCCGATTTTTTTGTCTTCGGGTGAACATCAACAGGAATACCTCGGCCGTTATCCGTGATACGGACGCCGTTCTTTTTCAATAATTCCACGCGAACATGGTTCGCCTCGCCCGCCATCGCTTCATCGATACAGTTGTTTACGATTTCCCACACGAGGTGGTGCAAACCCTCGGGACCGGTCGTCCCGATATACATGCCTGGACGCTTGCGTACCGGCTCAAGCCCTTCAAGAACCTGAATATCTTTCGCGCTATATGATGATTTTTTCTCGTCTTTTTTTGTGTCTTTTTCGGCCATGTTTAAAAATAAAACGGCGTACGTATTAGATATGTGATGCCGTTTCTCACCCTTGAATTCTATCACAAAAACAGGCGCGCAACAAGCCGCGGAAAGGCCAAATTACCCGCTTATTACCTTGCGTTTTTTGAGCTGTCTGCGCACAAAAAGATAGACGAGCGTCGCCGCGGTTACCGCAAGAAGCGCATAGAGCGCATAATCGCCGAATTCCGATATTTGGTCGGCATAAATGACGAATGCTTCGCCAAGGGACCAGCCAAGCATGCCCAAAACGAATCCGCGCACGCAGCTTCCCAAAAAGGTGATAATGAACAACTTTTTGAACGGATATTTGAGGATACCGCACACCGCCGACACAATGCCGTTTGGAATAATCGGCAGAGAGCGGAGCACAAAAAGCGTAAGCTCATCGGTCCAATGGCCGCGGAAATATTTGTTCATTTTTTCAACATCGTGCCACTGAACGCCGAACCACTTTCCCCATTTTCTGATAAACGGCTCTCCGCCTAGGTACGTCACGGAATACACAAAGATTGAACCGATTGCGAGACCCATTGCGCCCGGAATTACTATTTTTGAAATAGACTGCACCGCCGCGAAACCAAATGACTCTCCTGCAGTCAAAAGGAAAAAGCCTGCCGCGAGATATGAAAAGGTCGACGGAAGCGGAAGAATTTCTTCGATGAACGAAATAACAAAAACACCCCATGCGCCGTAGTGCTGAATGACCGGTGTAATTTGTGTAAGGAGGTCGTTAAACATCGCGATTTTTTCGCTCTCTCTATACAAAATACAGGATATTAGTTAGCCCCGCAATTGTGCACAAGGTACAAAAACCCGCGTCATATTCAACGCGGGTTTTGATGCTTTAGTCGAGGCGAAGCGTCACGAGACGTACGAACTCGAACGCGTCCCACAGCCCCTCTTTCTCCAAATACTCCATTGCACCGAGATACATCTGAGGAGGGTGCCGAACCGCCAACTTGCTCACCCTTTCGGTGTATTTCTTGTCCTCCGCCACGATTTTCAAAAAAAGCTCGCGTTCACGGGGACCTGCGGTCTCCACGTAATAGCGCTCCACGGATGCCTTCGAGTCATCCGGCATCTTCACGCTGTACAGGCGAAGCAACTTACGCGCGGTGTTAATGGGAACTTCGAGCGCTTTCTGGAACAGGGGCGCCTTTTCCGCGTCGCTCATACCCGCGAAACGGCACAGCGCCTTTTCAAACGTCTTCAGTTTGAATTTGACGTAACTGCGCACATCATCCCGGTCGGTTACCGTTCCGGCCGCTAGTACTTCGAGCGGGTTTCTCTTGAGACACCCCGTCTGCTCCACGATGCCGCTCAGATGATCGAGGAATGAGGGGTCGAGCGTGTGCATGTGCGTCGCCGCAAGCTCGACGTCCACCGGAATGAACT
>JAKAHO010000039.1 GCA_021814835.1 bacterium | reverse complement strand
TTGCCTTTGCGTTTTTGCCGCTCGTCTATTACTCCTATCATTCGATATTTCTTATTGCGTTCGTACTCGGATTGTTTGCGGTATTTATGTTTCTCTTCGTGAAAGAGGTGCGCCGGCCCGAAACTATTGCCGCGCCCAAATTTGATCTTTCTCTCCTCCGCAATAACAGGCGGTTTGTTGTGTTTCTTATTTCCGTATTCGTGTTCGGTCTTGGCGCGCTGCCGCTCCCGCTTATTGTGCTTCGCGCTCCCGAGGTGGGGCTTGGCGCCGCATCCGCAACATTCTTTTACTTTGTTTCGTACTTTGCCTTTGTGCTCGCCTCGATTCCTTTTGGCCAGTTTGCCGATTCGTTCGGCAAGCGAAAAATTGTGAGCATTGGCTTTATGTTTGCGCTCGCGGCGTATGCTCTCCTTATTACGGCGAACGGCTTTTGGTCGCTCCTTATACCTTTCATATTCATTGGGTTCTTCAATGGCGCAACAGATGGCATTCAGCGCGCGATGGTGGCGCGTCTCGTGGGGCCCGAGATACGCGCGACGGGGCAGGGATTCCTGAATGCATCCATCGGCATTTCTGCGCTTCTTGCGGGAGTAATCGGGGGCGGACTTTGGACATACGTGAGTTCGCAGGCAGCTTTCGTATATGCGGCGACAATGTCATTTGCGGGGCTCGTGCTTTTTTTGACACTTATGAACGTCAGCTTCCGCGAGTAGTATTTATCGACAGCATCTTGCCTCGCATTACAGAATATAATCTTCTATACTGAGCATATGGTGAATATTGCAATCAACGGTTTCGGGCGCATCGGCAGGCTTTTTTTGAAAAATGCATTGAAGGACCCCACGTTTAATGTGGTGGCGATTAATGACCTCGGGGATGTAGGCAACCTCGCGTACCTCTTGAAGTACGACACGGTCTACGGTCGCTATGCGGGAGAAGTGAAGACGCGCGATGGCGTGCTTATTGTCGACGGGAAGGAGATACTTTTTTTGCAGCAGAAGGATGCCGCATTGCTTCCGTGGAAAGATTTGAAGATTGATATCGTTATCGAGTCAACGGGTATCTTTGAATCATACGAGAAGGCGAAAGTGCATTTGGATGCAGGAGCAAAGCGCGTGGTGATTACTGCTCCCGCAAAGGATGCGGATGGTCCGCTTGGGAAAACTGTGTTGCTCGGCGTAAACGAGGCGGAAGCAAAGACATGCTCCATCACTTCAAATGGTTCGTGCACCACAAACGCAGCATCGCCCGTTATTCAGGTGATGGCGGAGAACCCCGGAATTCTGAAGGCGGTCCTTTCAACGACGCATGCCTATACCGCGACGCAGTCTATTGTCGACGGCCCTACAAAAGGAGGCGATTATCGCAGGGGGCGTGCCGGGGCGCAGAATATATCCCCTTCAACGACAGGAGCGGCGATTGCGGTCACGCGCGCATTCCGCGAACTTGAGGGAAAGTTCGATGGTGTGGCTATGCGCGTTCCCGTGCCTGCGGGCTCGCTCGCGGACATTACGTTTATAGCGAAGAGAAAAACATCAGTTGAGGAAATCAACGATATTTTCAGAACTGCGGCAAAAGATCCGAAGTGGAAGAATATTTTGAAAGTAACCGACGAGCAGATTGTTTCATCCGATATATTGGGAGAGCCATTCGGCTCGATTGTCGACCTTGGATTCACAAAAGTGATTGACGGAGACTTGGTGAAGGTTTTTGCATGGTACGACAACGAAGCGGGATATGTGGCGACGTTAGTGGAACATGCGAAGCGGGTAGCAACATTACTTTAATTCTTTTGAGTCATACATGCGCGAACGGGTAACGAGTATACTTCTTGGGATAGTGCTCGCGGGGCTCGCCGTTTCTTACGGCGGGCTTTTTTACAGCGTGCGTGCGGTGCGCATTGCGCGCGATACGCAACGCGCGTCAGAGCTTCAGGAGGCGCGTGTATTGGCGCAATACAATGCGGCGATTGCAAAGCAGGAGCGGGAGGCATCGAGCACCATTCTTTTTACGGGAGATGTCATGCTCTCGCGCGGCGTGAAGAGTGCGATAGTCCGCCACAATAATGATGCGACATTTCCTTTTTCTTTAATTGCGAGCTCTACGCGCCCTTCCGATATTCTTATCGGCAATCTTGAGGGGCCGATTTCGGACCACGGCGAGGATTGGGGAAATCCCATATCATTTCGCGCAAATCCGAATGTTGTGGATGGGCTTCTTTCTGCGGGGTTCGATGTGCTGAGTCTCGCGAACAACCACATTATGGACTGGGGTCGTACCGCGCTTGCCGATACTGCGGCAATTCTTGAGTCGGCGGGTATGAGTATTGTCGGGGCGGGCCGCAATGAGGCGGAAGCAAACGAGCCGCTTGTCATCAATGCAAAAGGCGGCCGTGTGGCGATTCTCAGTTATACCAATCTTCTTCCAAAATCATTTGAAGCAAAAGGCGACATGCCGGGGACAAGCCATTTTGACCTTGCGGGCATAGCCGACGCAATCCGCGCCGCAAAGGGAGGCGCCGATATTGTTGTGGTGCTTATGCATTGGGGCGAGGAATACCGCGCGCATTCGACTGCCGCGCAGCGGGAAATGGGCCACGCGCTTATCGACGCGGGGGCGAGTCTTGTGGTGGGCACTCACCCGCACGTTGCTGAGGAGGTGGAACAGTACAATAACGGATGGATAGCCTATAGCCTCGGCAATTTCGTATTTGACCAGAACTTTTCGGAAGCGACGAATAAGGGGGAAATGCTTGAGGTTCGTATTGCCCATAACGCAATAGATTCGGTGCGTACGCGCCCCATTTTCATCAACGGCAATTTCCAGCCGGATGAGGTTCGGCTATAATAGGAGTAATGGTAATTTACATCGGCGCCGACCACCGTGGATTCGCGCTCAAGAAGACGCTCGTAGAAGCGTTAAAATTCAACGGCTACGCAGTTGTTGATGTGGGCGATGAGGCGTACAACGAACAGGATGATTACGTGGATTACGGTATGCGCGTTGCGGAACGCGTAAGCGTTGATTATGAAAATAACCGCGGTATTTTGCTGTGTGGCTCGGGTGTTGGTATGTGCGTTACTGCCAACAAGTATTTGAATGTGCGTGCGGCGCTTGTTGCTACATCTGACCAGGCATACGACAGCAGAACGGATGATGACACGAACATTCTTTGTTTGGGCGCGGATTATCTCGCGGATGCGGAGGTTGCGAAAAAGATCGTGCTTACATGGATACAAACGCCGTTTTCCGATGAAGACCGCCATAGGAGGCGGCTTGAGAAGATTGCGCAGCTTGAACAAAAAGTATTTAAACCCGTTCATGGAGAAGGCGAATAAATTTGTTGCGATTCCCGCAATTAATTGTTCGACAAAAGAGTGCGCGGAGGTGCGGTTGAGGGCGGCGCACGCACTCGGTGCGCGGTGGGTGCATATTGATGTGACCGATGGCGTGTTTTCAACGGGCGTCACATGGAATGACGCGGAGACGTTTGCGCACACGGGTATGAATGTGGAGGTGCACTTTATGGTCAAGAATCCCGAGCGTGTTATTGAGCGCTGGCTTACCGCGGGTGTGAAGCGCGTCATTGTGCACGTTGAATCGCTTATGAGCCGCAATGAAGACGCGTTTTTTGAAATGTACCGGCTCTGTGATGCGCACGGCGCAATGCTTATGCTCTCTATGGGGCCTGATACAAGCGTCGAGGAATTCTTTCCGTATCTTGAAACCGTAAAAGGTTTTCAGTTTCTCGCGGTTGCTCCCGGATTTTCGGGGCAATTGTTTGATGAGCGGACCATTGAAAAAATAAAAACATTGCGCAATAAGATGCCCGATGCGTTTATTGAAGTCGA
>JAKAHO010000013.1 GCA_021814835.1 bacterium | reverse complement strand
GCGGTGATAAGCGTATGGCCGGGATAATATTTTTTCTTGTCGGACTCCGAGAGTCCTGCGAACGGCCAGAGCGCGGATGAGAACCATGTATCCAACACGTCAGTCGCCTGTTCCATTTCGCACATACCGCACATCGGGCATTTCGCCGGCTTTTCGAGCGCGACCATAAAATTCTTTTCCGTTGCGGATGTTACGTCGTCCTTTTTATTTTTGCAGAAATACACCGGCAAACGGTGTCCCCACCAGATTTGGCGCGAGACGGTCCAATCGCGGATGTTCGTAAGCCAATCGGAATACGTCCGCTCGAAACGTTCGGGGCGTATGGTAACTTTTTTCGAACTCACCGCATCGAGCGCTTTCGCGGCGAGCTCCTTCATCGAGAGGAACCACTGCGCGGACGGCGTCGGCTCGATTGAAGAGCCGCAACGATAACAGACCGAGACGCGGTGCGCGTACGGCTCCACTTTTACGAGCCTCCCCTGCTTTTCTAATTCCTCCACAATTTTTACGCGCGCTTCAGACGCCTTCAGTCCCTCATACACTCCCGCCTCCTTTGTCATTTTCCCGCGGCCGTCGATAACCACCACCATCGGAAGTTTGTGGCGCTCGCCGATTTCAAAATCGAGCACGTCATGCGCGGGCGTCACCTTCACCATGCCCGTACCGAACGTCTGGTCAATCGCCTCATCGGCAACAATAGGAATTTCGCGCCCCACAATCGGCACGGTGACTTTTGTTCCCACTAATGACTGATACCGCTCATCGTGCGGATTCACTGCAATCGCGGTGTCACCGAGCATTGTTTCCGGACGCGTCGTCGCGACCGTAACTTTGTCGGAATATTTGATGTGCCACAAACTCGTCTCTTCATCCTTATATTCGAGTTCGAGTTCGGACAAACTCGTCGCGCAGCGCGCGCACCAGTTTACCGTGCGGTATCCGCGGTAAAGCCATCCGCGCTCATAATAATGTACGAATGCCGCCGCAACATCTTTTGCATATGCGGGATCCATCGTGAACCGCGTGCGCGACCAGTCGGCGGAACAGCCTAAACGGCGCAACTGCTCCAAAATAAGGTTGCCGTACTGCGCTTTCCACTCCCATACTTTTTCAATAAATTTCTCGCGTCCGATTTCAAAACGGCTAATGTTCTGCTTGCGGAGTTCCTTTTCAACGACATACTGCGTCGCAATACCCGCATGGTCGGTACCGGGCAACCACAATGTTTTCCGCCCGCGCATGCGCTGATAACGGATAACAATATCCTGGAAAGAGTTGTCGAGCGCGTGGCCCATATGCAGTGAGCCCGTCACGTTCGGCAGCGGCATATACACCACATAAGGTTCGGCATTTTTTTCTACGGGCAAGTTGTCGGGATTGAAAAACCCGGAAGCCTCCCACTTCGCGTAGATTTCTTTTTCAACTTCCTTGGGCTCATATGCCCCCGTACCCAGCACACTTACCTTCTTCGCACCCTCTGTTTCGTTCATCCCGTTAGAGTTTTTATTTATATGCATATTTTCTTAGTTACGCGCTCCTCAATGTTTTTGAATATCACCATATGAGCCTGTCTTCCTTCGGCAGATGTCCCGTAGGGACATAAAACTCTAACGGGATTCATATATATAAGGTGTACTATTCGTCTTCACTCTACCAATAAAGATTCCCTGTTGCAAAGCCATATTTACTTATTAGTCCAGCGATAGAAATCTTGTTCCGTCTTCGCTCGGACGAAGCGCGTGCACGCGTTCGCTCCTCGCTCGCCGCAATAAAAAACACCGCCCCGCAACAGGTGCGGAGCGGCTTTCCTTATGATTAAAACTTTCCAATGCCGTGCGCTTTTATGCCCTCGTGCACGATAGAATAGTACACATTGAGCCCTTCGCGGCGCGGCTTCACAATGCCCACGTGGCGAAGATGCGAAAGATGCTGAGAAACGTTCGTCTTTGATATTTTGATTTTCTTCGCAATATCATTTACCGATACCTCCCCTCCCATAAGCAAGTCGATGATGGCGAGGCGTTTTGGGTTTGCCATAGCTTTATAAAGCTCGGCGGTGTCATAGTATTTATCAGGCATAGACGTAATACAACTATACTCATCACTTTATTGCAAGGTATGTTTATTGCGAAACATTAATATAGTGACACACTTCGAAAGTATCGCCTTTTTCCGTGAGCGCAAGCACATCAAGACGCCAGCCCGCGCGTTCATTAATAAGGTTAGCGTGGAGATTCGCATATTGTTCTGCCGTACGGCTGAATTTTTTCATTTTTGATCCGCTCATCTGATCTTCGGGAACAAGAGCTCCCTCTCCCCCGTTTTTCATCGTTTTTACCTCTACAAATACGAGGGTTTTGTCCTTCGCGCGCGCCACAATATCCAGCTCGCCCCACCTCTGCCGATGATTGCGGGCAATGACTTTATACCCCTTTTCCACAAGATACCCACAGGCATGAGTTTCGCCTCTCGCTCCCAACTCCATTCGGTCAGTCATTACTTCTCAGTATAATCGAAAAATATTGTATCGTTCTGCAATAGTTTGACATAATTTGTATATTCTTGTTTAATCACTTGCAATTCACTTCACTTATAGAAAAAAATATACGGCGTCTGTATCACTTCATTCCCTTTCGTTGGTTGTCTCATTTCGGAACAACGATGAGCTTGGCCACTTATACAGAGGATGACAATGTCACGCACATTGATCATCGCCATCACGGATGGACAGAAAAAGCAGATCAAGCGGTTCGCGGAAGATGCCATTGAGCGCGCTATCGCAGATGGTCTCCTCAACAAAAGCAGCGCGCAAGAGCTCATCGAAAATGGTGACGCTTTTCAGTCGCGTATCATGACCGGCATTCGGGACCTTGCCACTCGAAACCAGTTCGCTAATGAGGAAGTGCGATCCAGTTATGAGTATCCCGGAGGCTATGGCGTTGCGGGAATTGCGGAGCAGGTAAATATCCTGCGTCATCTTTTCCCACGCATTGGTCGCGTCAACGAAAGGCTCGCCGAATAGCCACTGTCCCCGAACGCCGAAGGATGGTTTGCTATTCCACGGTGGAAGGCGTGTGGCGCAACACACTGCAGAGCTCTTGAGAATGTTCTCGGATTAATAAGAGTCAAAAGAGGGTTGTACAACCATCTAGTTGATGACCTTGATTCCTGTCATATCCGAGAGCACGAAAGAACGAGTGTGATGTTCCGCACACTCGCGCATCAACAGCACGGTTACGACATCTTCGTCGTTCCGGATCAGTTCGGCTTCCGTCATGATGGACGTCCTGTTCGCCGAGCACGTGATGTCTTCGCGGAGAACGAGTTCTGCCTCGGAGCCTTCGCGGTCGGCATCATGTTGCTAACCCACCCCGAACGCGAGGTAGGGCGGAAACAGCTCCACGTCGACTGCGCAGGTGACGAACTCGCTCCGTTCGCCAACGGCGACTTCTCGTTCGCGCCAATCTTCCGCTTCAATGATGGCGAGGTCATGTTTGGCGCCGGCCATTACTACTGCGCCCACGAGCCCCACGACTCCGCTTCCGCCTTCCTCCAAAATCAGCGACTCACCACACGCTCACTATTCAACGTGGGCGGCTTTTTAAATTGTTTCATCCCAAACACTTTCCCCTACCATTTTCAAAAAGTGTAGTATTCATCACTCTACCCGCTTGTTCAACTTTCGGAGCTCTGTTAGATATTTCTGAAAAATTTCAATCTGAATAGCACGAATTTGCGCATATTTCTGATTCAGAATGTTTCATCCTAAACATTATTTACCACCTAATTTTAAAAAGTGTAGTATTCATCGCGCTACCCGCTTGTCTGCGTTTTTAACCTCAAAAAACAAGTATGTAGGATTCATGCGGTTATCGGGTTTTCCTGCTTTTCCTTGTTTTCTTGATTAAGCTGTTTTTCCTTGTTTTGCTGATTAATCAAAAACCCCGCCTTACGGCGGGGAAGTGGTTCGCTTATTCTTCGGGGTTCACCTTGATACCTTCGTCTCCAAGGGTTATGTAGGAGGAGGGGACGTCCGTCCAGCATCCGCTATTGTAATACTCCACCTTCCCAAAGTTCTCAGCAATCGCACGGTGGGTATGCCCGCAGAAGATGACGTCATAATGCTCGAGCGCGCCATGCCGAGCCGCGCCCTTTGCGACCCGCTGGGAGTTCCTCATCCACGCCTTGCTCGCGCGCTTCAGGAAACGGCTGATAAACTGACGCTCCGTATCGATGCGCTGGATAAACAAATAGACATTTCCCGCAATCATGCTCAAAAGCTCATTTCTCACGAGGAACCGATCGAACTGATGGCCGTGGAGGGCAAGGCAGCGCCTCTCCTTCCATATAAAGGAGTGCTCGCGCTGGACATCTACCCCGATAAGCCTCGACAAGATGTTCGCTGCGCCGTCATGGTTGCCCGCAATCCAGACCACCTCCTCAGGACGCTTCGGGTGTGAGAGCTCTCGGAAGAAGGAGAGGAGCGCCCAATCATCATGATCCAACCTCTGGAAATTGAGGTCATCAAATATATCGCCGTTCAAAATGAGCTTTTTGAACTCCATATTTTTGAGACGGTGGAGGAGCTGCTTAGACCTGCACGGCCTTGACCCAAGGTGAATATCAGACACTATCACGACGTCGAATTGCGGCATAGATTTGGCTTGAATTTTTATGGTTACTCGCGTTTAATTAACTATAACCAAACTATACCTAATGGCACGACGCAAATCAAAGAACAAAAAACAGGCAGGTGAAAAAGTAAGGACAATCAAATCGCAGGACATTCCGCGCGAATCGAATATGGACCTTCACCCCGACGTGAAGAAATACGTCATCGCGACCGTACTCACGGGCGCCACTATCATTTTATTGCTCTCGGGCTTCCATCAGGCGGGACCGTGGGGAGAAATTTTCTACAACGCATTCTTTAAATTATTCGGCTGGGGATATTATTTGCTTCCTGTTGTCACGACCATTGTTGCGCTTTCATTTTTTGCTCCTGAGCCGACAAAATTTTTAGGCATCACATTGGTCGGCGCACTTTTTTTCGTACTCTCTGGTCTCGGCTTTATGGACGTCGCATACGCGGGGAGCGGGGGATGGGTCGGAGAATTTATCGGCTCGCTTAAATATCCGTTCGGTAATACTGCGGCAATTATTATTACACTCACCGGACTCATCGCGTCATTCCTTGTGACACTGAACCGTCCTCTTAATCTTTCCTTCCGCCGCGATAAAGATGAAGACGAATCCGAGGAGGAAGAAGAGAATGAAGTAGAAAAAGTTGAAATAAAACTTCCGCTTGAAGCGCGCGAAGAACCTGTGAAGGACGAGATAAAGAAACCCGTTGCGCGCGCGACTGAGGCGAAACAAAAGAAGGAAGTTGAAGAGGCGCTCGACGAGTCGCAGTTTGAGGTGCCGAAAGCAACGACGCAGAAAAGCATTCACAACTACACGCCGCCGCCGCTCGATCTTCTTTCAACTGCGGTTGAGAAGCCGACCATCGGCGACCTTCGCGCAAACGCGAATGTCATCAAACGCACGCTTGAGAGCTTCGGCATTCCTGTGGAGATGGGGGAGATTAACGTGGGTCCCACTGTTACGCGCTACACATTGAAGCCCGCGGAAGGCGTAAAGATTTCGCGCATCACCACATTGAACCAAGACCTTGCGATGGCGCTTGCCGCGCACCCCATCCGTATTGAAGCGCCGATTCCCGGCAAATCGCTCGTGGGTATTGAGGTGCCGAATAAGCAAGCGGCGATTGTGCGCCTCGGTAGTTTGCTCCTCTATCCTGAATTTCAGAAATCGGAACCGCTCTCATTCCCGATTGGCCGCAACGTAAACGGCGAGCCTATATTCGCAAACATCGCGAAGATGCCGCATATGCTCGTCGCGGGCGCCACAGGTTCGGGCAAATCAATTACGTTGCACTCGATTCTTATCGCACTCCTTTATAAGAACTCGCCCGATATGTTGAAGATGATTCTCATCGATCCGAAGCGCGTGGAGCTCTCGGTCTACAACAATCTTCCCCACCTCATTGCGCCTGTTGTTACTGAAAACAAGAAAGCCATCGGCGCACTCCGCTGGGTCATTCAGGAAATGGACCGCCGCTACCAAGTGCTCCTTGAGGCGGGTTCGCGCGATATTAAGAGCTACAACAAGAGCGCGAAGGAAACACTTCCGTATATCCTCGTCGTTATCGATGAGCTTGCCGACCTTATGTCGACGTACGGCAGGGAGGTGGAAGGCTCTATCATCCGTCTCGCGCAGATGGCTCGCGCAACCGGCATTCATATCATTGTGTCGACGCAGAGACCGTCCGTTGAAGTTATCACGGGTCTTATTAAGGCGAACATCACGACGCGTATCGCGCTCCAAGTCGCGAGCCAGATTGATTCGCGCACCATCCTTGATATGGCGGGCGCAGAAAAACTGCTCGGCCACGGCGACCTTCTATTCGTGTCATCCGACTTCTCAAAGCCGCGCCGTATTCAGGGAGCGTTTTTGACCGAGGAGGAAATCAAAGGGGTCATCAACTTCATTAAAGAGAACAATGAGATTTCGGTCACGGGTATTGCGATAGACGAAGAACCCGAGGCGACACATATCTTTGAGAGCATGACGGGAGGAGATGAGGAGGACGATATGTTCGACGAGGCGGTTGAGGCGGTACGGGCTGCCGGAAAGGCGTCTGCATCCCTCCTCCAGCGGAGACTTAAAGTAGGCTACGCACGCGCCGCGCGCCTCCTTGATATCATGGAGCAAAAGGGTATGATAGGCCCAGGAGACGGCTCAAAACCACGCGAAGTGCTCTTCCTTGATGGAGAGGGAATTGAAACGCCACACGAATAAGGAATCTATCTTAATATCATGGACGAATTTGAAGAGATAAAACCGATTGCGGAAATTATCGGCGACGCGATGAAGATGAAGAGCATATCAGCCGATAAGCTCTCGCAACTCACGGGCGTGTCCGACCGTTTTATCGCCCTCCTTCTTGAGGATAAGCACGAGAAGCTTCCTTCCGCGCCGTATGTCCGCGGGTATCTCTCGCGCATCGGCAACACTCTTAATCTGAACGGCGAACAGTTGTGGGCGGACTATACCAAGCAACACATCGTTGCGCGCTCGGGCAAAAATGACAGGCTCGCAAGAAATAAATTTGAGGTTAAATATCCGGGAATGCCCGTCATTGCAGGAATCGCGGTAGTCATTATTGCAATAATCATTTTTGTATTCCGCGCGCCCGCGTTTGTCGGCACCCCGACGCTCTCGCTCGAAAACTTCTCGGATACCGCGAGCACCTCCACGCTCGACATTAAAGGAAAGATTGATCCTAAAAACCAACTCACGGTAAATGACGAGGTGGTGTATCCGGATGAACAGGGCGTATTCGAGAAACAGGTAACACTCGTGCCGGGCTTCAATACGTTCCGCTTTAAGGTGAAAGGTGTCTTAGGAAAAGAATTTGAAACTACGAAGCAAGTGTATCTTGCAACCAGCACGAAACGCGTCGAACCAATAACTAACACAACTACCACACAATAATTATGGCGCCCGCAAAGAAAACAAAGGAGGTTGATAACTCGAAGGATCTTGAATCATTAATGGAATCATTGCAGTCCCGCTTCGGCGAGGGCTCAGTGATGAAGCTCGGCGAGCAGGCGGCGATGAAAGTTGAGGCGATACCCACGGGTTCGTTCTCGCTCGACCTCGCGCTTGGCGTCGGCGGTTTTCCGAAAGGACGCGTCATCGAAATTTTCGGCCCTGAGAGTTCGGGCAAGACAACGCTCGCGCTCCACGCAGTCGCCGAAGTACAAAAGAAAGGCGGCAGGGCGGCATTCATCGATGCAGAACATGCACTCGACCCCGAGTATGCAGCGCGCATCGGCGTAAAAACAAAAGAGCTTATTATTTCCCAGCCCGACAACGGCGAAGAGGCACTCAATATTTTGGAGAGCATTGTACGTTCAAACGTCATTGATATCGTGGTTGTCGATTCCGTCGCCGCACTCACGCCCCGCGCAGAAATCGAAGGCGAGATGGGCGCCCAGCACATGGGACTTCAGGCACGCCTTATGTCGCAGGCGCTCCGCAAGCTCACGGCGATTGCCGCGAAATCAAATACGATTGTTATCTTCATCAACCAGACGCGTATGAAAATTGGCCTTGTCTTCGGCAACCCCGAAACAACGCCGGGCGGTATGGCACTTAAGTTCTATGCCTCAGTCCGGATCGACATCCGCCGCATTGCGCAGATTAAGAAAGGGGAGGATGTCGTCGGCAACCGCACGAAAGCGAAGGTGGTGAAGAACAAAGTTGCGCCTCCGTTCCGCGTTGCGGAATTCGATATTCTCTACGGCGAGGGTATCTCCTATGAATCGGATGTGCTCAATACCGCAATAAAATATGACGTGGTAAAAAAGAATGGCGCGAGCTATTCGATGGACGGCGAGAAGCTTGGCAATGGCTTCGATAATGTGCGCTTGAAACTTAAAGAAGATAAGAAACTTCTTGAGACACTCAAAAAGAGAACGATAGAAGCATCGCTCAAAAAAGGAATCATCGGTATCACCGGTCCCGACGAAGAAGAAAAGGAGAAGGATTAACCGATACCGCACTTGCCCCTCGGAACCAGAATACAAGCGCTCCCGTGGCGCTTGTTTCTTTTCTCTCGCCGTTTTTACTTCTCTTCGAGAAGACCAAACTAAAACGGCTCCGAGATATTCCTCGGAGCAAGTGCGATATCGGTTATGGGGCGTGGAGTTGGTGGGACAGATAACTACGAGCTCAACGCGTAGAAATTCTTGAAAAGTTGCGCTACGAGTATGGGACCCGTGCCTCCCGGCGTCGGCGTGTACGTAAGCGACTCAGGCGCATCCTTTGTATCAAAGTCTCCCGTAATGCCGTCGCGACCTGCACTGTAGCCAAAATCCACCACCAATGCGTCAGCCTTCAACATCGAGGGCTTCACGAGCCCCGCGTGACCCACGCCGATTATCACGATGTCCATATGCTTCAATTCAGATAAGTTACTTCCCTCATCAAGGTAATGAATCTCGGAGCTCTTACCGAGCAACCACGTACCGATGGGTTTTCCGACAAGCGAGCCCAGGCCCACCACCGCAATTTTCTTATCTTCAATAAACCAACCCGCGACCGATGCGTCATCACCGCGCGCATGAATAAGGTTTCTGTCGAGTACCGCGAGGAGCGTGCTTACCGAAGGAGGCAGGATTTTTCCGCGCCCCGTGTAGAACGCGCCAAGCGCGCGCTCGCTCAATACATCGATATCCACCTCGCGGGGAATAGAGTTTAAGAGATACTGCGCATTGAGGTGCTTCGGAAGCGGCAGTTGGATAATAAGTCCTCCACACGCTTTTTTATCCGCAATATAGGCAATCTCCTTACGAAGGTCGTCTTCGCGGATGCGCTCGGGGTATGCGTGTAATTCAAATGCGATTTCGAGGCGCTTCGCTATCTTCTCTTTCTGCTTGAGGAAACTGAGCGATGCGGGGTCCTTTCCCACTACAATCGCATGCAATGTTTTCTTCATTTTCCACGAGCTCTCGAGTTCAGTAAGAATCTCCTCCGCAATTTGTTTTCCGTCGATTATCATACGCTTACTATATGCAGAAAACTTACAACATACAACTAGCAACTTATAACCGGGGGGGTAGAACAAACAACCGAAGCCAATCGGCATCCGGTTATTAGTCATAAGTTATTTGTTATCAATTACAGCTTACTGCGGATGGATAAAGAAGAGGGGAATGTACGCGCCCACCATTCCGATAATCAACAGTGAGACGAAGATAACTTTCAGCCAATGATTCTTATCGTGTTTCATCCCGTTAGAAGCAGTTCGCGTTCGAGCGACCTACATAATTGATTGATATGATTCGATGAATATTCATGATTAATATTTTTTGCATAAGAGTAAGGCGAACGCGGCCTCTAACGGGATTTCATGGTTTTAGAATAATTGCGCGGGCGGGGGCATTACTTCCTTATAATCGTCGAAGCTCATCTTCTTCATCTCGGTCGTGTTACGCTGGGGAATGTAGAGGAACTTTTTCTCGAGAATCTGGTCATAGATGCGCTTCGTTACTTTCACATCCTGCGTGCAGTACGATTTCAATTTTTCCATCTCGCCGTTGCGGTAGAACTCGATTGCCTGGAGACCGCTCGCACTCTTACCTTCGCCAAGGTTTGCCTCTGCGAGTACGCCAAGGCCGATGCGGCGGCCCATTCTGCTCTCGATTTCTTCCAAAATATCGTAGTGCCCGATTTTCGCGATATTCGATTTGAAATATTTTTCCAATACCGGAATATCAAAACGCTTGCTTGCAAACCCGATGAGCAGGTATGCATTCTTGAAATACGGCTCAATCTTATCGAGTTCGTGCTCGGTGAAGCAGTGGTAGGCGTCTTCGTTGTACGAATAGAGCCCCACCACCGACATTTCAAGCTTCTCAATGTTTCCTTGGCCGCCGACGTCCGCAAATGTGTTTTTTGTTTCGATGTCAAATACAATCCTATCTCTCATAATGGTGTCTATTTATTTTAATTTTATGTATGCCTATCCGCAACACTTGATGCCGCATAACTTTCAGGCTTTGTTTTTACTTCAAAATTATTCGCGCGAATCATGCCCACCACTTCCTGAATAAGCGCGTTTGTGGGACCGTTTGCGCCCACGTCTGCGTGAATCTCAAACTCCCACTGCGGAATAAGGTCAACCGTTTCCTGTTTTTTCAGTTCGGCGAGAAGTATGTGCGCAGCTTCGAGTGATATCATCACTTCGTGAATAATGCGGTCGCGAAGCGTGTGATACTTGGATTTATCATCCATTCTGCGCCAAAAATACCTGCCGCCACGGCCCACGCGGTGCACCACAATTGCGTTCACAAAATCCGCGGTCTTATCCGCCATGCCTTGTGAGTCGGTTCCAATGATGATTTTGTAGGTTCGTTTCGGATCCTCCTTCATGAACGTAATGATTGCCGCAACCACTGCATCCACCTCAAGTTGTACGCCAAACGAACTGCAATACGTTTCCCGCATTCATCTACCTTACCGCACATCATGAATGAGCGTCAAACAAAGGCGCAGAGTTGAACGTTTTTACTTTATTGTATACACTATCGTAGTCAGAAGGGGCGCTTAGCTCAGCGGTAGAGCGACTCGTTTACACCGAGTAGGTCGGGGGTTCGACACCCTCAGCGCCCACCAAATAAAAAAGCGGAATCAGTTGACCTGATTCCGCTTTTGATTATTACCGCGCAAACGCGCCGGCGAACACGTTCGACTCGAGCTGTGCCACCTCAGTCTCCGTGAAGTGGAAGACCTCATCGCACCTTTCGATGACTTCCGGCATTGCGGGCAGAAAGAAGTCGTCGTCGGGGTTCAATGTGTAGCGGACGTTCCGATGGAGAATCTCCGGAATTCGCAGCTCCTCGAGCGTCTTCACCGCCCCGCAGGTGAGATTCGAGAGGGGACAGCCTGACACGCGGATGCCATGGTCCGCCATGTATTTCATGATGTCCGGATGGTCGGCGAGCGGGATTGCGTGACCCACGCCATCGCACTTCAGATCGAAGAGCGCCGTACGGACATTCTTCATGAGGCGCTGAGCGTAGGTGCTTGCGGGTTCCTTCGCCACCCACTCTCCCGCGTGGCAGTCTCGCTTCACCTTACTGCCAAACGTGAGCCGGAATGCGGACAGGTGCTTTTCGGGCGGGTGCTCCGCCTCGTCGCAGACGAGATTCAACGCCGCCTCGCCGTCGAACTCGAGCGCAATGCGCGCGATTTCCATTCCCGTTTCCACATCGGCTTCACGGCCGATGCAGATGTGGGGGAAAACCCTGATGCCGATACCGAGGTCGACGGACTGCGCTTCGTCCACGAATGCACGCGCGACCTCGCGCATGGTGAGTCCGCGCGCCGTGTGATACTGGGGCGCAAGATACGTTTCAACGTACGTGTGCCCCTCCTTCCTGCGCGCGCGGGCATACTCGCGCACCGCAAAGCGGATGGACTCCTCCGTCTGAAGCGCGCGTGTAACCAGCGAGAACTTCTGCACAAGTTTAACGTGCACATCGCGGAACAACTTCGCGAGCTCGTCCTGGTCGTCTGCGTTTATCGCAATCTCGAATGGTATCGGCACCCCTGAGAGCTCATAGAGCTCCGGAAGCGCTCTTGCGATTGGCATGCTGCCATCTAGGTGATCGTGGTGCAACCCAAGCAGATGCGGCTTCATATATACCTCTCTTTCTGGTAACTCTGGTTGGTAAGCTTCTACCCCCAGTTCTATCACCCCTCTCTGTGTTACGCAAACAAAAAAGGCGCAACGCGCCTTTTCCTCTAACGGTCGGTCCGGAAGGATTCGAACCTTCAACCGGGCGTGTATAAGACGCCTGCTCTGCCGTTGAGCTACGGACCGATTTCCCTCACGAGAACAATAGTACCGCGAGGGAGATCAATAAATCAAACCTTCCGGTTAACCTTCGAGTGTCGCCATCTCAAACCCGAACTTCTTGATGATGGCATAGAATTCTTCCTGCTCAAGCGTTTCACGCACCACGAGCGCTTCAGCAATGGCATCAAGCGCTTTGCGGTTCTTTGTGATGACTGTCTTTGCGACGCCAAGCGCCTTCTGAATGTATGCGTTCACCTCTTCGTCAATTTTTGCGCCGAGTGATTCCGAGAAATCACGTTCGTTGCCGAAATCGCGGCCCAAGAATACCGCTTCCTGCGCGCGGCCATACGAACGAGGACCGAGCTTCTCGCTCATACCGTACATAGTGACGAGTCGCGTCGCAACATCCGTTGCATTTCTGATATCGCTTGAGGAACCCGTCGTCACATCCTTAAAGACCGCCTGCTCCGAGGCATACCCGCCAAATGAGACCGCAAGGTCCGCAAGGAACTGCGCCTTCGTGTGCAAGCGGCGCTCTTCGAGCGGAAGCTTCAATGTGTATCCGCCCGCCATACCGCGGCTCACGATAGAAACTTTGTGCACGGGGTCGGCGTCCTTTAATGCAGCTGACACAAGCGCGTGGCCCGCTTCATGATACGCGGTGATTTCTTTTTCTTTCGGCGTGATGACACGGCTCCTGCGCGCGGGACCGAGCAGAACTTTCTCAACCGAGTTCAAGAAATCTTCCTGCGCCACCGTTTTGCGGTTGTTGCGCGCCGCGAGAATCGCCGCCTCGTTCACGAGGTTTGAGAGGTCCGCGCCTGCAAACCCCGGCGTGCGCGTCGCGACCATCTTCAAATCAACATCATTCGCAAGCGGTTTACCCTTCACATGAATCTTCAAAATATCCTCACGGTCTTTTACGTCGGGCATATCCAAAATGACACGGCGGTCAAAGCGCCCGGGGCGAAGCAGTGCAGGGTCCAATACATCGGGGCGGTTTGTCGCCGCAATCACGATGACGCTTGTATCACGCTCAAAGCCGTCCATTTCTACGAGAATCTGGTTCAACGTCTGCTCGCGTTCGTCGTGGCCTCCGCCCATACCCGTACCGCGCTCGCGTCCTACCGCATCAATTTCATCTATGAAGATGATTGAGGGGGCGGTGCGTTTCGCAATTTGGAATAAATCACGCACACGTGAGGCGCCGACGCCGACGAACATCTCCACGAATTCGGATGCCGAGATGTGAAAGAAGGGGACGCCCGCCTCGCCCGCAACTGCGCGCGCAAGCATTGTCTTGCCCGTACCCGGCGAACCCATCAAAAGGACTCCGCGTGGAATCTTTGCGCCGATTGCCGTGAACTTCTTCGAGTTCTTTAAAAATTCCACCACCTCAAGCAGTTCTTCTTTTGCTTCCTTGAGTCCCGCAACATCTTTAAATGTCGCCCTATCCTTCGAAGGAGCGAAGAGGCGAACATTTACTTTGCCGAATGAGAACGCCTGACCCGCACCCGATTTTGCCTGACGGAAAATCCACCAGAACATCGCAATCATCACAATGACGGGAATAAGAATCGGCAGGAGCATATTCATCCAATATTTTGTTCCGCTCTCATCCTGAATTTTGAATTCAACCTTCTGCAGGTCTTCGGGCTTCACGCCGTAATTTTTAAGCGTTTCCGAAAAACCCGTTTCGTTTTCTTTGCGCGAGGTCGCTGTACTGTTGTCCTTTAATACAATCTGCAGTTCATTGCCGTTTACCACAAGCGACGTTACCTCGCCCGCAGAAATTTTCTTCGCTACGTCGCTTAAGCTCAGCACTGCCGGCTGCTTCGTTTCCGTGCCGGCAATAGATGCGAAGAGAAGCGATGCGACGAACAACGCGAGGACCGCAAGAATGATATTTTTCCACAATGGTTTCATCCCGTTAGAGTTTTTTATTGATTATTTATTTACTGTGACTTTTTATTGCACACAACTCCCGCAATATATTGAGTTTGTAAAACTCTAACGGGATTCATGTCCTTCTATTACTCACTTACTATAATTGAACATACAGCCCCGCGCAAACAATCAAAAACCCCTCTCGCGAGGGGTTTTATTTCTGCTTACTTCTTGAATTTAAGACTGATTCTGCGCTCTGCCGCTTTCACCGTATCAATCGTAAAGTGGTACTCCTTTCCAACCGCGAGTTGCTTGCGCATCTCATCGGCTCCGCCGAACTCCGTAACGTGTACATACCCTTGGTACGTGTCATCGAGGTTCACAATCGCGCCGAACGGGTTGAACATATAGACCTTGCCCGTTACGTCCTGACCGTCCTTATAACGGTTCATCACAATGGTCCACGGATCTTCTTTGAGTGCTTTGAGCGAGAGGGAAATCTTGCCGTCCTTAATTTCAATAATCTTCGCCTTCACCGCCTCATCAATCTTCACCACATCTTTCGGGTTCTCTACGATTCTGTAGTCGAGCTCCGAAACGTGGATGAGACCTTCCACCGCGGGATTGTCCATAAACTTCACGAATGCGCCGAAATCAGCGACGCCCGAGACCACGCCCTCGATAACCTGACCCACTGTGTAGTTCTTTACGAGCTCGCGTGAGGAAATTTCCGTCGCCTCCTTCTCGGAGATGATAAGTTTTCCCGTGCGGACGTTCGCGTCAATAATTTTTACCGAGATATCAGCACCCACCAAGCGCTGGAGTGCGCCCGAGATTTCCGTGCGTTCTGCCGTCGTCGCTTTCGGATAATGCTCGCCTGCGAGCTGGGAGACGGGGAGGAAGGCGGAGATGCCCTTCACGTTCGCAATAAGACCGCCCTTGTTGAAACCCGTGATTTTCACCGTAAATGCCTCATCCTTACCCTTCAATTCATCAACTTCGCCCCAGGCCTTCTGCTTGCCTGCTTCTGCGAGGGAGAGTTCTACGTAGCCCTCATCGTTGTCTACTTCAAGAACCTTGGCATGAATCTTGCCGCCAATGTCCACGCTCTTTACGAGTTCGCGGGCATTCTGGAGCTCGCCGCGGTAGACCGCGCCCGTGCCGTGCCTGCCAAGATCGACAAGCATCATTCTGGAACCCTTGCTGAAGACCGTTCCCTCAACGAGGTCTCCTACCTTAATAGAGGAGAACACCTGCGGGTTCGATTTTGCGAGCTGGTTCAGAATCAGCATGCCGTTCTTTACGATATTCATAGTGCTAACAGAATATGCACTTTTTGCTGTTAAGTCAACTCTTTTCAGCTGTATTTATCTGCTATGATATAAGCAATGTTCTGGCCAATCTCACTTATCTACTATAGGAAAGAGCGGCAATTTCTTACCGCGGCCAAACAGATTGTCGCGCTCATCGAACGGAACAAAATTGATGAGGCGGAACAAATGGCCGACGCGGAACTAAAGCATTCGTTTGCCCAACTCATGCCCTATGCAGAAAGAGAGATATTCAAAACCATGATAATGATTGATGAGGGGTTGCTCGATCTTTTAAGAAGCAAGGACCTCGGAAAGGAATACACGAGCACAATTGATGGTGCGAAGTGGGAGATAAAGAGCCATGGCAGTTCTCTTACAGAAATAAAAGATACGATTGAAAACGCTCAACGTGAAATAATATAACCGCCGCAAATCGCGACGGTTATTGACTGGCATGCTATTTCTTCGGCTTGTTACTAGCGGTCTCAAAATCCTTCCCATGCCAGCCCTCCTTGTGGCTCGTCGGTGAAGTTGACGACCACGTGTGCTCGTGACTACCACCCTTCTCCCCAGACACGAGGTGCTGTTCGTACGTATTGCCGTCCCTCTTCACTGAGCCGTAAGTTTCCGAAAAGCTTTTCCTCTCGGAAGAGGGGCTACCATCCTCGGAAGAAGAACTAGAGGAGTCGGAGCCTCCGCCGAGCAACGAACTGAGAGCGTCGAGGAGCCCCATGACTCCTCCTTTCTTTTTTGATTCATTCGCGAAATGCGAATGAGAGATACCTGCACTATCCTGACACTAAATGAAATCTCTGTCAATAAAATCTGCTAATTATACGCATTGAAAAATAACAAAAAATGCCGTATAATATCTCAAGATATTCTATGATCATCACGTATCAGGGTAATAATTATTTCAAAATTCAGTCGGGAGAGTTCGCCATCCTTATCGACCCGGAAAACCAACGCTCATTCAGGGGCACGCAGATAATCGTAAACACGGTCCGCCCCACGCTTGCGGAATCCGCCGAGGCAGGCGCAGAAGGCGAGAAGCCATTCTGGATAGAGCACCAAGGCGAGTACGAAGTCCAGGGCATCCGCGTACAGGGTTGGACGAGCGGAAATGAGGGCGATAAGAAGGTTTTGACCTCGTACCGCATTATTTTCGATGAAATGACGATTGTGGTCCTCGGTCACCTTGAGCAGGAGCTTCCTCCCGCACTTGTTTCAGAGCTTACCGATGCCGATATCGCTTTTGTGCCTGCGGGCGGAAAGCCCTACCTCGCACAGAGCGCGGTTGCGAAACTTGTGCGCCAGCTTGAACCCGGAATCGTCATCCCCGCGCTCTTTAAGGACATTAAGCCGTTTTTGAAGGAGCTCGACCAGACGGACGTGAAAGAAGAGGAGAAGCTTGTCATTAAGAAGAAGGATATTGCGCCCAAGGCAATGAAGGTGCATTGGCTCGGACACTAACAGCAGAAAGTATTATTGAAATGGGTTCTCGATTTAAACAATTTCTTGCTTCACTCCAAAAGGCGGATGATACCGTAAAGCAACGCTGGGTTATTGGCGCGTCCGCTATCTCGATGATTCTCGTCGTCCTTCTCTGGCTCGTCTATCTCACACTCACCCTGCCAGAACTTGAGAGCGTCGCGCCGCAGGACGGCTCAAGCACTTCGACTGTAGTAAGCGTTGAGGCGCCGCCCACACCGACACTCCTCAATACGTTCAGCAGGGGCATCAGCATCCTTATACAGCAAACAGAATCAGGGCTTGCGGCGTTTGCGGGAAAAATTGCGGATAATGTCGCCACTATTAAAAAGGGTATTGAAAAGAAAAATGTGATAGAAGTGAAAGGAACGGAAGCGACCACTACACAACCCGCCGCGCCGCCCGTCGTAGAAAGCACGAGCACCACCGCAACGACAACACCTTAATACCATGGCTACAAAAAAAGAAGAACCACAAATCAATCACGGAAGAATTGAGGCGCGCGAAATAACCGACGAGCTTAAGGAGTCATACCTCGACTATGCGATGTCTGTTATTGTCTCACGCGCGCTTCCCGATGTGCGCGACGGATTAAAGCCCGTACAGCGCCGCATTCTTTGGGCAATGTGGGACAGCGGACTCACGCACCATACGAAGTTCAAGAAATCCGCGAACATCGTCGGAGATGTGCTCGGTCGCTACCACCCGCACGGCGACTCGTCCGTGTACGAATCTATGGTGCGCATGGCGCAGGATTTTTCGCTCCGCTATCCGCTCGTGGATGGCCAGGGAAACTGGGG
>JAKAHO010000012.1 GCA_021814835.1 bacterium | reverse complement strand
GTACGACAATGCTTTTTGTATGTAGAGCACAATGAGCCAAATGAAGACGAGGTCAACAATGACGAATACGAAATGCGCAATAGAGTAAATAAGCATCCACGGCACGTTTACGGTAAGCGCGTGAAATATCTGCGTGATCCTGCTCATAATATCCACCGGAAGATTTAATTCGGTCATAATTATTTTCCTTTAAATTTTTCCAAATCAGTCTCTTCCCCGAAGATGTCGAGACCTGCGGGAGGTCCTGCCTTCTTGCTTTCGACGCGGCGCATATGGGGCGCGGTCAGCACGCCTGTCGGCGCCGGATGAAAAATAGTCGCAAGCTCGTCGGTTGCAAGCTCATAAGAAACTGTCGCAAAGTTCATATCCGAGAGATACGACGAAAAGAGACGCGCCGTGAATGTTTCGGGAGGATTTATGCGGTCGCGCACGTTATGCAAAAAACGTTGCTTTCTGTACTCGAGGCGCTTATTGACCGACGTATACGGAAACTTCCACTTGTCCGCCTTTGTTGCCGTACCCGAATTCCCCTTAAACGCATTGAGATTGGGCGCACTGTACTGATTGAATGCGCCCGTGATGCCTCCGCGCGCAAACCCCGAACCTTCTTTTAAGATTGTTCCGGGTGATATATAACAAAGACGCACAAGAGAATTGAATGCGGGTTTCGTGAGTTTATTTTCAATTGCGTTGATTATCTCTGTCTTCTTCGCGGTTTGTGCCAATGGCGATTTGGACTCGCCTCCCGTGTCCACCATTTCGGGCGCGCGTAATTTCTTCAAAATTTCCTCATACTTCTTTGACCACGCCTTATCCGCAGGAGAGATGAGAATCTGCACGATAGCCGTCTCGCCCAGCTTTAATTTTGCGAGCGTTTCCAAAAATGCGGATAACGGATCAATCTGGCGCTCCGACGTGCCCATCTCGAACATCGGATAGGTTTTAATCGGATACGCGCCCTCCTTCGCGAGGATAAACTCGGTGCCCCACATATCCATACCGAGCGCGTAGAGTTCCGCGGTCGTCGCGGGCAGGTCGCGCATATAATCCTTCACTTCGGTGATTTCAACGTCGGAATACTGCGAAAAGAACGCGACCTCGGTGAGGTTTGCGTGTTTTTTAGGCATCCGCAGATAGAAGTGTATCTCCCCGCCGAGACTTACGATTTCGAGCGAAAACCAGAGCGGAACCTGTCCCTCGATGTACTCCTCTTTCCAGCTTCCGGGGGCGTTGCCGAGTCCGTGCAGAGTATGGAATACGTGCTCCATAGACTTTGCACTCTTCTCGAGCTCGCGCGGAATGCGGATTTCAAACAATGCGTACTTTTCTGGAGATGCTTCGTTCTTCTTAAACTTCTGCTGGTTCACATACCGCATAAGCTCCTTCCAAATCTCCCAAAAAATGAAGAACAACCAGAACCACCATGTGTATTTTAAAAAGAGGAGGAAGAATGCAGGCAACCGATTCGGGTTAAGGAGCGGAAGCGAAGAGCCGAAAATTATGAGAAAGAGCCAGATTTCCCAAAAAGAAAAGAGTTCTGTGAAGAATCCAACAATATGATCATGAAGATCCTTGAACATGCGTATATATCCCTCTTATTCTACACGAATCACCTGCTAAACAAAACGCCCTCACGTAATGTGCGGGCGTTTTTCTTCTGATTATGCTTCCTTGATGAAGTATTTATTGTTCTCGAGGCGCTTAAAATGTTTGCGGTTCTGGAGACTCAAAAGAATCGTGTTCTCCTTGAGGAAGCGCTGCTTATTTACAAGCTGCACCACTTCCGTTGATGCGAGGGGTCCATGCTTCTTCAAGAGCGATACGATAACCTCGCGCACCGTTCCCGGCTCAAACCCGTGCTCGCGCAATCCGTACATGCCACGGCCTACGAGAACAAAGCGTTCGTCTTTGATGAGCTCGTTATGTACCGTCTGCACATGTGCGCGCTTCTTATCAAGACCGAAATCATTGATGGATTTCGCAACACCCTCAAAGTGAAGGGGCTGTCCGTGCTTTTTGAGCACTAAGTACGCCTTGTCGCGGACAGTCTTCGGTTCAATCTCAGTCCATTCGCGCAAGCCGATATCACCAAATACGTTCTCGCCGAAATGTTTCGGAATCGTAAGGAAGTGGCACGAGGTAAGGCCTTTGCACATCGGCAAATAGGTCTTCTCGCGCAAAATCTGGTTGCGATCATTGCTCTTGAAGAACTGTGTCATTTGTTTCGTGAAATCCGCAAAGCGCTTTTGCGCGCCCTCGTTCACAAACCAGTATGCGTGGGTTGCGTCATCTTCCTTGCGGTACTGAGGGATGCCCGCAGTAAGAAACACAAAACGGAGCTTTTGATCGACATATTTCGTGTCGACATCGCCAATCGCCTTTTTAACCTCCTCCACAAACGTATCATCGCGGCGGACGCCATCTACCGAATTGAGATGAGAAACCGCAATATCAATGAGCTCTTTCGCGCCCGTGCGGACCTGCTCGCGGATTTTCGCGATAACCTGTTCTTCTATCTGGCGTACGCGCTCACGCGTAATGCCGAGCTCATCGCCAATTTCCTGCAGCGTTGCGCGACGACCCGTTTTCAAACCAAAACGACCCGTAAGCACCTTGCGCTGTTTCGGGGTAAATTCCGCTACGAGCTCATTGATGAACTGGTCGATGTTTTTCATGCCCTATATCTGTATAAAAGTAATATAAACTATTTCTAAAATAAGGTCAACCCCATACGCAACGCCCTCTCCGCAGAAGGGAGAGGGTTCAGACTGTTGCGCTTATTCCTTGCCTTTCCCCCAGATGTAGAGGATGGGACTCGCGAGGAAGATCGATGAGTAAGTGCCGAATACTGTTCCCACAAGCATCGTAAGAATAAAGTAGAAGAGCGAAGACGGACCGTATATAAGGAGTACGACGAGCGTTATGACAAGCGTGAGTGTCGTATTCACCGAGCGGGCGAAGGTCTCGCGCACGCTGTGGTTGATAATCTCGGCAAGCGACATTCCCCTGCCGCGATGGATGAGAATGTTCTCGCGGATCCTATCGAACACCACAATGGTGTCGTGCACCGAGAAGCCCATCACCACGAGGAGCGCCACAATAAAGTTCGTATCAATCTCAATGCCCTTGAAGTAACCGAGCAGCGCCAACATACCGATAGGAATGCTCACGTCATGAAGAAGCGTAATGAGCGTTGCCGCGCCGTATTTCCACGACGCAATCGGCTTAGACACCTTCCTGAATGCATATGCGATGAAGAGCGAGATGCCGATAAGCACCGCGATAATCGCCTGAATGGAACGGTTGCGCAATTCTACGCCAATCGTGGGACCGATACTTGAGAAACTCTGCTCCTGAAACGCGCCGAGCTTTTTGAGTGCCGCCGCGTATGCCTGATGCCCTGTCTCATCGAGACTCGGCAAACGCATTGCGATAGAGCCGCTGTCCGTCATTTTCACGGAATGCTCGGACTGTTTTACAAGATCCGCAATCGCCGTCTGCACCATATCCACCGACACCGTCGAACTCGCGAACTTCACTTCCCATGAGGTTCCGCCGCGAAGGTCGATGCCCTGCTTCAAGCCGATGGTTGCCACGAGAATCCAGCTCGCGAGCATCATTGCGCCCGAAACGCCGAGAAAGATATTCCTTGCTTTGATTAAATTAAAGTTTTTCATGGTTCGGTTATTTAAGGAATGCGCGCAACATCATACGCGTCATAGTAATTGCCGAAAACATACTCATTACCACACCAATGAAGAGCGAGAGCGCGAAGCCCTGCACAAAGCTCGTCGTCGAGAAGTAGAGCACGCCCGCGGTTATCATCGTCGAAATGTTTGAATCGCGAATCGAAGTCCACGCACGGCGAAAGCCTTCTTCGATAGCCGCAGCATGAGGAATACCCTTCTTCATTTCTTCCTTGGTGCGTTCGAATACGAGAATGTTCGCATCAACCGCCATACCGATAGTGAGAATGAAGCCCGCGATACCCGAGAGCGTCATCGTAATCGGGATAAGCTTGAAGATACCGAGCGTGAGCGCGGTGTAGACCACCAGCGCGACCGCCGCAAAGACGCCAAGCATGCGGTAATAGATAATCATGAATATGATGACCGCGAGCATACCGATAGCTCCCGCGAAGATTGCTTTCGTGAGCGAATCCTGACCGAAATCGGAACCGATGGTCTGCTGGTTCACGAGCGTGATAGGCGCGGGAAGCGCACCTGCGTTAAAGCGCTCCACAATCTGCTGAGCGCGGGCAATTGTGAACGAACCCGTGATGCGCGCCTTGCCGCCCGAAATCTTACTCTGCACGCGCGGACAGCTGTCATTGATGCCGTCCGGAATAATCGGGGCGCCGTCGATAAAGAGACAAATCGGCTTGCCGATGTTCGCCTCCGTAATCTTCTCAAATAAAACCGCGCCATCGTCATTCAGCGTAAAGTCGATTTCCGGAACTCCCGTGTTCGGGTCGCGGCCCACCTGCGCGCTCTGCACATAACGGCCGTTCAATTCGGTAGGAACGAACGTTACCGTGCTTGATGCCGCGCCGCTTCCCTGCTGGACTTCGCGGAACTCGAGGAATGGCGTCTCGCCAATCATCTTGATTGCCTGATTCACATCCTTAATACCCGCGAGCTCAACTGCCAAGCGCTCGCTCGTGCCCACCTTCTCGGTGTACACCTTCGGCTCAGCAACGCCGAAAAGGTTCACGCGCTTCTCGATGACATCGCGCAATCCGCGGACCACTGAATCCTGTTCGGTGTCTTTTACTTTGCTCACATCAATTTCATATGTGAGCGAGGTTCCTCCCGCGAGGTCCAATCCCAAACTCCACGACCTCCACTTGCTTACCTTCTGCCACAAGGGCTGGTACGCGAATGCTCCCGCGACGACGGACACGGCAATGATGAGCGTCAAAAACGCGATCAACCTGTTTCGTTCTTGCATAATAGCACCTAGTGTATAATAGAAATAATGCGAAATCAACTTACAGTCCTCCTCCTCGGCGAGGTGGGAAAAGAGCTCCGCGGCGATGTCTTTCAGGCGCAAAAAGTGAAGAGCGCGCCTAATTATTTTGAGATTTCCATCCCCCATCCCGTTATCATCGGAGAGTCAAAAGCGGACGTCCTCGGCACTTCAATTACCTTCTCTATAAAGGGGTACCCTCCTGAGGTTCTCCTCGTGGAAAGCACGGTTGAGGTGAAGGATGTGTTTGACCACGATTCGATTTCGAAGCTCGAAGCCGCCATTCTTGAACAAAGCTACAAGATACTTGATGAACACGGCGGCAAGCGCGATTACAGCGAAACCTACTCGGTATTCAGCGTTTCGCAGTATACGGGCGAACCGGAGCAGTTCCTAAAGCACTCCCCTGCAATGGCCTCGCTCCTCAAGTCCGAACAGCTTGAACTCGATCCTAAGGAAATCGAACACACGATGGGCGCGCAGATTAAGTATGCGAAGAATGATTTGGCGATTATCGACTGGGACGGCGCATTTCTTTTTGACCCTGAAGGCGACGTACTGCCGACGATTGAGCTTCTTACGCTCGCGAATCTCCAACTTTTGCGTCACCGCATCTTGGACCGCCAGCTCGATGACCGCTTGAAGCACGTAAGCAAATTCATCCGCCGTCCGGAAGCGAATAAAAAGTTCTTCAAAGTATTCGACAATGCCGAGCTTTCAGAAGATCTCCGCCAGATTATCAAGCTCATTATGTCGACCATCTCCGAGGTACAGCTCCTTGAGCGTGATATTAAACTCATCGGCGACTGGTACTCGGCGCGCCTCTATGACCTCACCACCCGCAAGTTCAAGATAAATGAGTGGCGCACGACCATTAAAGAGAAGCTGGACCTCCTTCAGGATGTCTACGGCATCGTAAAAGAAAACTTCTCGATGTCCGAGAAAGACCGCGCGGAATGGGTGCAGATTATCGCGTGGTTCTTCCTTCAGGTAGGGTGGTTCGTCCTCATCATTATGGAGTTCCTCTACTTCTCGAAATAACAAAAAAACCGCCCCTTCAACGAGGGGCGGTTTTTTATTTGAAGGCCATCACAAACCGCGCGGGGTCCACGGGTATCGAATTTATCTTCATCGAAAGGTGGAGATGGGGCGCAGTTGAGTAGCCCGTTTTCCCGAGCATGCCGATGACCGTACCGCGTTGCACCACATCGCCCTCTTTAACCTTTTGTTCCCTGAGGTGCATATAGAGCGAGTAGATTCCCTCGCCGTGGTCCACGATGACCACCTTCCCGTACACGGCGTCGTAGTACACGCTCTTCACTATTCCGCCGCTCATCGCACCTACTGCCGAACCCTCGGGTCCGCCAAAATCAATGCCCCAGTGGCGAATGACGCTGTCGCCCGTCTTTCGGATTTCTCCGAATGTGCTCGCAATGCGCGTATTGTTTGCGAGCGGGAGACCGAATGCTTTTCCGAAATACACCTTGTTAGTGCTTGCGCTTACTGCACTGTCGATACTCACCTTCTGCTCCGCAAGCTTCGTCGTAAGCCCTTTCGTTGTAAGTCCGAGCTCCTTCGGAATACCGAGACTCAACGTCACAAAGTTTTTCGCGCGCACGCGTATCGTGCGGTCAAAGCTGCTGCCATCCGCAAACTGCACGTGGAGCGCATAATTCCCCGCCTTCTGCGTGGGGCGCACGGGCGCTACCGCAGTCACGCCCCCCTTATAGTCAAAGAATTTCAGCTTGTCCGAACCAAAAAGACCTGAGACGGGCCGCGCACCTCCCGTAAAGCTCATTACCACTGTGTCTCCCTGGTAAGGCGCCGTATCGGAAATAGACGCGTTCATGCCACGCGCGTATGCAAAAGGCGCAGAAAGCGAAACAAGCAAAATTGTGGAAATAAAATATCGCTTCATTACATAAGTATAACGTAAGGACGGGCTGTTTTCTTACAGAATGAGCATTGCGTCGCCGAACGAGTAAAATCTAAACTCTTCCTTTATGGCGATTGTATAGAGTTCGAGAATGCTTCGCTTTGCTCCCTTATCACGCAAAAAGGCGTCTACCAACATTAAGAGTGAGGACTTCGGGATGTGGAAATTTGTTATAAGGGCGGTTGCGACGCCGAAGTGATGGGGATGACGAATGAATATTTCAGTATTGTTCGCAATGTCAGCTACTGCAACGTCGGACATCAGCGTCTCTTTTGCAGACTCCAAGGCGCGCATCGCGGTCGTACCCACTGCAATAATAGGCTTCCCTTTGTGTTTTTGAATCATCTTCACCGTTTCCCGTGGTATCTCAAACCACTCGCGATGCAACCTTCCCTCTTTCATCTGCCCCTCGCTTACGGGCGCGAACGTTCCCATTCCCACGTGAAGCGAGAGCTCTGCAAACGCATTGCCTCGCTTCTCAAGGTCGCGCATGAGTTCCGGCGTGAAGTGCAATGATGCGGTCGGCGCTGCGACCGACGCAGGATTCTCCGCAAACACACTCTGGTATCGTGCGCGAAGCTCAGATTCGTTGAGCGCTGTCGCACCAATATATTTCGGAATCGGCGTTATGCCGTGTGCCTCTAACAATCCAAATATCTGCCCAATCGGAAAGAGCGGCTTCATATAAAAGAACTGCTCCTCCTGACGAATTACCTCAAGCTTTTCTCCGCCTGGAAACGAAAGCTGCTGGCCTACAACAAGCTTCCTATCCGCGATGCTTTTTATTTCTGTTTCGCCCGGACGCAATTCATTTAAGAGAAGCAGAAGTTCAACCTTACCCCCTGTTTCCTTACGCACCTCAACGCGCGCAGGAACTACCTTTGAAGTATTGAGAACCAAGAGCGAATTCTCAGGAATATATTTACCTAGATTCTTGAACACGTCGAACGAAATCGCGTCGGATGCTGTGTTATATACAAACACACGCGCTGAATCACGCGGTTCTGCGGGCGCCGATGCGATTAAGCGCTCCGGCAATTCAAAATCAAAAGACTCAGGCGCCATGATGCAAAAGTTGTTCTTCCATTTTTTTACGGAATTCCGTGAAACGGCCCTCCTTAATAGCGGTGCGGATTTCGGCCATAAACGTATTGAAGAAATAGATATTGTGGAATGTTCCCTCGCGCCCCGCATTCATATCTTTTGCCTTAAATGCATCGTGCAATGCACCGCGCGTCACTCCGCGCGCGCACGCTGGGCACCTACATCCCTCTTCAAGCGGAAGATTACTCCCAATATGCCTTGCTCCCGTTACGTCATACCGCCCCTTATGCGTCCAAATAGAGCCGTGGCGCCCCTCGCGTGAGGGAATCACGCAGTCGAACGTATCAATACCGCGCGCAACGCCTTCCAAAATATCTTTGATTCGCCCGATACCGAGAAGGTGGCGCGGTTTTTCTTCCGGTAAAAGCGGAATACACCAGTCGAGCACGTTCTTCATTTCTTCTTCGCCGAACGAGCCGCCGATTGCAAAACCGTCAAAGGGCATAGCGCCGATTACGCGCGCGCTCTCCTTGCGCAAGTCTTCAAAATTACCGCCCTGTACGATACCGTAGAGCGCCTGCGAAGACGTCTTCGCGGCAATGCACTGCTTGGCCCACTTGTGCGTGCGATTCATCGCCCACTTGTTGTACCAATAGCCGTGCTTCGGCGATGTACACTCATCAAACGCCAATATAATGTCCGCACCAAGCTTCTCCTGAATCTTTATTGATTTCTCGGGACTAAGGAACACGAGATGCTTATCGCCGTAATTCTCATCCTTAAAATATGTTCCCCAGGGCGTGATGCGCACCGAATTTCGTTTATGAGAGATTCCGAGGAATGAGCGGACCTGCAACAATGCGTCGCGAAATATGCGCGGCCTCTCGCGGTGTGCGGACGCCACGCCGACTTTCGACACGCCGTGTTCGCGCGCGAACCCGAGCGAGAAGACCTGAAAACCGCCTGAGTCAGTCATCAGAATATTATCGGTCTTCATCCGCGTATGAAGCCCCTCAAATGATGAGAGCGTGTCACCAAGCATGCGCCAGAGATGGTACGTATTCGCAATCATCATCTGCGTGCCGACAGTGGCAAGATCCTCGGGCGTCATCGTGCGGACTGAGGCGCGAGTGCCGACAATAACATAACTCGGCGTCTCCGCAACGCCTCCATGCGCATTCCTTATAACGCCTACGCGCGCCTTGGATTCCTTATCTTTTGCAACAATCTTAAACATGTGAGATACGTGAACACTACAAGAAAACGCACGCAATGCGCAACACACCCGCATCTTTCTACCGTTTTGGCGCTAGCTCTTCTTGATGTGCGCCATCGCAAAATCCTTGTTCGCGCCCACCTTCTTGCCGGGGTTCATAATGTGGAGCGGATCAAAAATGTTCTTTATTTCTCCGAAAAGCCCGTATACCTTACTTCCGAACATCTGCTCAAGAAACGGGCTGCGTATCAGGCCGTCATTGTGCTCCGCAGTAATCGAACCCTTATACTCGAGAACCAGTTTATACACTTCGTCCATTGCAGGACGAATCTTCGCACGCTCTTCCGCAATGCCAAGCTTCATAAGCGGAATGATGTGGAAGTTGCCGTCGCCGATATGCGCCGCAATCGTTGTAAACAATTTATATCTGTCGAGAATAGCCAAGAGTTTCGGCAAAAATTCAGGGATGTGGCCTGGGCGCACAATAATGTCGTCTACGAACGGCGCCGTCTGCATGCCGCGCACGCGCTGGCGCAACAGATTAAAACTTTCGCGCCTGATAGCCCAGTACTTCGCTGATTCCTTCTTCGTCCGCGCCACGCGCACATGCGCGCGCCCGCCCTTCAATTCTTTCAACGCCTCATCGAGGTCGCGGTCCACTTCCGCCTGACTATTCCCCTCGAACTCGGCCATTATGATGAGCTTGGGCATTCCATACCGCATCACGTAAATAAATTCGGGAAGGAATGCAAACATAAGCGAGAAAGGATTTAACGCAAGCATCTTCAGGAAGCCCCAGAAATATTTCAGCGCGAGCTGGAACGTTTTATCATCAAATGACTCGAGACTCGTCGGCAGGAGCGGCATCAGCACATTCAATGCGGGGGTCGTATCCTGGATATCATCCAAGAACAGCGTAATCATTCCCGCATACGGTTTCACGTCCACAAGACGGAATTCCGCTTCCGTCACAAATGCGAGCGTGCCCTGCGAGCCCACAATAAGCTTTGTGAGATCAAACCTCTTTCTGTCCCACACATCCCAGATGTTATACCCCGCAGAGTTTTTCGACACATTCGGCTTCGCAGCGTGCGCGACGTCATAATTTTCCTCGAGTAACGCATGAAGCTTGCGGTACACCTCTCCCTCGAACGTGCCTTCTGATTCTTTCGCCTTGAGTTCTTCGGGAGTAAGCGGTTTTACTTCATATTCATTTCCGTCCGCAAACACGGCCTTCAAACGCCTCACATAATCGTGCGTCTTTCCATACCGCAATGTTTTTTCTCCTCCTGAGTCATTTGAGACCATTCCGCCTATCGCGCACAGTCCCCGCGACGCGGGGTACGAGGGCAACATAAGTTTTTTTGTGAGCGCTTCTTTCTCAAAATCGCGGTAAAACACCCCTGGCTCGGATATCTTGAATCCCTGCGCGTCTCCGCCCGTAAAGTTAATGAGCTCCTGCGTCGGCTCGTGGCGCGTAAAATGCTTTGAAAAATCCATAACGATGGACTCCGTAAGCGGTCCCCCGCTCATATCGGTGCCTGCGGAGCGCGCGGTAAGCGAGATATTTTCACCCGCCTTCTTTGCATCCGAAACAATACGCACAAGCTGTTTTACATCTTCGACATCCTTCGGGAATACCACCATAGAGGGCGTCACCTCAAAGAGACTCGTGTCCCTGCTGTATACTGCGCGCGTTTTGCTGTCCGCAAGCACTTCTCCCTTCAGTTTAGTTTTTAAAATTGAAATATCCATTACATAGTAAGTATACCCTTTTTATTCATTGAGAATAAAAATGCGCCCGTTTGACCGGGCGCATCTTCATACTCTTGCCTTTTATTAATTCACTCCGAGAAGTTCCACCTCGAAAATGAGCGTCGAGTTTGCGGGGATAAGTCCTCCACCCACAGTCTGGCTTCCGTATGCAAGCTCAGGAGGAATCGTAAGCTTGCGCTTGCCTCCCACCTTCATTCCTGCAACGCCGAGGTCCCAGCCTTTGATAACCTGGCCTGCGCCGAGCGCAAACGTGAACGGCGTTCCGCGGTCACGAGAGCTGTCAAACTTCTTTCCGTTCGTGAGCGTGCCGACGTAATGCACGGTCACTTCATGTCCCGAAACCGCCTCCGCTCCCTTCCCTACCACCTCATCCACTATCTGAAGATTGTTGTTCATAGTTGGTTTTGCTGACTGAGTTACCGGCGATGTCTCAACCTGCACGTTAGCAGCGCTTCCGTTTGATGTAGTGACCGACAAATCACCCACCGATGACTTCCCCGCCTCGTCCCCGCCCTGTTTCTTATTCGTTTCGACGTATACCAGCGACAGTATCGCGATTACGAGCACCGCAATGATGCCAATAAATATCTTCCCCTCTTTATTGATTTGCATGGAGGGTATGATATCACAAGGCTTCAATCTAATGCCAGTACATCCCCTATCGCCGTATTCGTGGACGCAAGGGTGCCCGAGGGAAGCTCAATCACATGCCGAAAGAGCGGATTCCAGAAAAAGAACCTTCCCGGCGCAAGATTGCAGCGCACGGCGCGCACCACCTTCCGCTCATCAAGTATCGCGCAGTCTATCGGGAACTGCATGCCTTTTGTATGAATGCCGAATCTCGTTTTGAAATAGAGAGATGCGGGCTCCGTTCTCCCCAGTAGTCCTATTGTCTTATCGTGCAACGTACGCGCGTACCCCGCATTACGGGCAAGAATGGTGCCTTTCGTGATATTTACAATTTTCATATTACGCAAAGCAAGAGCGGAGCGTGTCGACGTTCTTTTTATCGGGGCCGTTTCCGTCAAATCCCGGCGTTTCCAAAAGCCACGGCAACGCATGAAGACGCGCGTCCGCGCATAACGCTTCGAAACCCTTTATGCCGATGTGCCCCTCGCCGATATTCTCGTGTTGGTCATGGTGCGAACCCGTGAGCGTTTTCGAGTCGTTGGCGTGGAGCGCGGCAAACGCATCCATACCCACCGCCTTTTCCCACGCATCAAAAAGCTTCTTTACCGAATCGGACGTATACTCGGAAACAAGTCCCGCCTCAAACCCGTGCGCTGTGTCATAACAGATTTTCACGCGGTCTGATTTCATTGCTTTATAAATCCGCGCAACATCCTCAATCGACGCGCCAATCTTGTCGCCTCCCCCCGCCGTGTTCTCCATAATGAGCTTTGTTTTTCCGGGGACTGACTCCAACACGCGCTTCATTGCCGCAATTTCATGCTCGAATGCCGTATCCCTGTCGCCGCCCTTACACGAGCCAAGATGAAAGATGAGACCCTCCGCGCCGATTATATCCGCAATCTTCAGATGATCGATAAGACTCTGCGTTGAAAACGCGTAGAGGTCCGCGGATGCGCTCGCGAGATTTACGAGATACGCCGCGTGCAAAAATACCGCACGCACTGAGCTTTTTCCCCTTCGTTCCTTAAATGCGGCCACGTCATCCGCTTTCGGCATCACGGTGCGCCATACGCGCGGCGAGGAGCCGAATATCTGAATTGCCGTAGCACCTATCGCCTCGGCAGCATCAATCGTGCTCGCAAGCGAACCATTTCTTCCCACATGCGCCCCAATCCAAGGGGCGTCGCTCTTCTTAGCCATCGTTCATTTATTATAATCGAACCGTGACGAAACTACAGAAACATCTGCCTTCCCCGCACTTTTGTGTGATACGCCACCGCAAATCGGTGCGCCTCATCACGCACGCGTATAAGCGTCTCCATACTTACTCCTTCGGGAAGTTCGCCCACAAGTTCATTTTTCTTTCTGTCCGCGCCTTTTGCGAGCCCCACTACAGGAATTGAAAAGCCCTCTTCCATAAGGACTTCCTTCACCACGCTTACCTGCCCCTTACCACCGTCGATAAGCATTACGTCGGGAAGTGTCCATGAGTTCTGCAGACGGCGCGAGAGGACCTCGCGAAGCATCGCAATATCATTCGGACCCGTCACCGTACGAATTTTGAACTTACGATATTCGTTTACATCAGGCTCGTTTCCATTAAATACCACCATTGAGCCGACCGCGGACGTTCCCGAAATATTCGAAATGTCATACCCCTCAATGCGGAGCGGCCGCGTTGAAACGCCTTCATCCGCAATTTCCGAATCGCTAATGAGCGCGGTATCCTGAATATGCTTCAGCGCAAAAAGGCGGCGCTTCAGGCTCTGCGCTTTTTCAAACTCAAGCTTCTTGCTTGCCGCCCTCATCTCGCGCTCGAATACCGATTCGACTTTCGCCTTCTTGCCTTCAAAAAAGAGCGTAAGGCTGCGGATGGTGCGCGCATATTCCTGCTTGGAAATCTTTCCGATGCATGTTCCAGGACACATTCCTACTTCATAATCGAAACAGGGGCGTTTGTACGCGCCCACTTTCTCGGGCGCATGCATATGCCACGGGAAAATCTTGCGCATAATGCGCAATGCTTCCTTGAGGTGCGAGGCCGAAACAAACGGTCCGAACTTCTTTTTATACTTCAATTGTTCAACTCCCTTTCCTCTCGCAAGGAGTACGCGCGGAAACGGCTCCTTCATAATCACCACATATAGGAAACTCTTGTCGTCTTTCTCCAGAATATTAAACGGAGGCTGATGCTTTTTTATTTCGGCGGACTCAAGAATGAGCGCCTCAAGCGCGGTGTCGGTCTCGCGGTAATCTATTTTGCGTATATTCTGAACGAGCTTCTGAATGCGTCCATCATGCGGCCGTGTGAAATAGCTTGATACGCGGCGCTTCAGATTCGCCGCTTTTCCGATATACAAAATACTCCCCTTCGCATCCTTCATATAATAGATGCCGGGATTGTCGGGAATATGTGCGTACAGCGTATTCGTGCTCCGCATGGCGTTATGCTATCGCGCGCGTGTCCTTTTTGCAAAAGAGAACGTTTTGAGCTTAGATATAATCAGCTTTTTCTCAACTCACCCGAAAGGAGACTTTATGGAACGCGGAAAGCTGCGGCTCGTAATGGGTAATATGTTCGCAAACAAAACCGGAACGATTATCCACGCAATTGAAACGATGCGCACATTCGGACACAAGAAGGTGCTCATCTTCACGCCGACTACGGATACGCGCGCCGGGAAGGGTGCAATCAAGAACTACAACGGTCAATCGCTCCGTGCGGTGGACCTGCTCGCGAATCGTCCGAACAATGCACTCCGCATCATCCGCAAGGAGGAAGCGGGAATGGGAAGCAAGTTCCACACAATCGTGTTCGACGAGGTGCAGTTCTTCTCGCCGCCGCGGGTGTTCTACCGGCTCACCGACGAACTTCTGCGCCTCGGGTACGACGTGCTCGCCTCGGGACTCCGCCTCGACTTCCGCGGCGAACCGTTCGGCGTGACGCTCTCCCTCGTCGGGCTCTGCGAAAGCATGCAGCAGGTTACGCTTCTCGCGTCCTACTGCGCGAAGTGCGGAAACCCCGCACACCTTCCCCAGCGGCTCTTGAACGGCGTCCCCGCTCCCTACCTCTCCCCTCAGGTGAAGGTCGGCGGCAAGGAAAGTTACGAAGCACGATGCTATGATTGCTACGAACTTCCGGGCCGTCCCCGCGCGAGCTGAATCCAAAACCCCGCCAACATCGGCGGGGTTTTTCTTAGTCTGCGTAAAGAATGAAATCCATAAACCTTTCGAAGTATGTCTTTTCGGGCATAATGTGGCCGACGTCTTTGCAAATCTTCGCCATATGATTGTGCGCCTCTTCTTCGCCATGGCGGATAATATCCCGCGCTTCGCCGAACGCGAGCCAGTCAAACGTAAGTACAGAGGGCATCAGCACCACATCTGCATTCGTGAGCACGCGTTGCGCTATCTGATATTCAATGATCGAAAGTGCACTCGAGATAAGCGAATAAATATGGAATACGTTTATCTTTTCTTCCGAAAAATTAAACCACTTGCTTGAAACATCAACCGCAATTACAAAATCGCAGCCCATATCCTTCACCACATCCGCGGGTACAGGATTAACGAATCCGCCGTCCATAAGGAGGCGCCCGTCAATTGAGACGGGGTTTGAAACGACAGGAAGCGAGGAGCTCGCGCGGATTGCTTCCACCACTCTTCCTTCGGAGAGTACTACCTGTTCCCCGTTTTTTACGTCTGTCGCAATCGCCTTGAATGGAATTTTTAGCTTATCGAAATGCATTCCGTCGAGATGGGACTCGAGGAATTTTGTTACGCCGTCATCCTTAAAGATGCGGCCGTCATGCCTGCGCGCAAGCTTGTACATCGGAACGACGTCGTCCCTTTTTACAGATAAAAAAAGCTTCTCCAGCGTTGCGATATCTTTTGTTGCCGCATACCACGCGCCCACAATTGCGCCCATACTCGTGCCGGCAATTGCGCCAATTTCAAGACCAGCGCGCTCAAGTTCCTTGATAACGCCGATATGCGCAAGGCCCTTTGCCCCGCCTCCGCCCAGCGCCAAGCCTACTTTTTTATGCGGTTTTATCTTTGCGGTGCTCATCTTCTCTACTATACCACCTTCTTGAAACTATCCGAAAGTATCTACAGATATTTCTTGAGATATTCTCCCGTATAACTTCGCGCTTTGCGTGCGATATCTTCAGGCGTTCCCTCGCCGACAATAGTACCGCCCTGCTCTCCTCCCTCAGGGCCAAGGTCAATGACCCAGTCAGCCGACTTAATCACATCAAGGTTGTGTTCAATAACCACAATCGTGTTGCCGCGGCTCACGAGACGCTGGAGCACCTCAACAAGTTTCTGTACGTCGGCAAAGTGGAGGCCTGTCGTCGGCTCGTCGAGCAAATACATCGTTTTGCGCGTGTCGCGCTTGCCGAGTTCTGCCGCAAGTTTAATGCGCTGCGCCTCTCCACCCGAGAGCGTCGTCGCCGACTGGCCAAGTTCCAGATAGCCGAGACCTACTTCGTTCAAAATCTTCAGGCGGTCGTGAAGCCATGGAATATCAACGAAGAATTTTGCCGCCTCCTCAATCGTCGTGCGCAATACCTCGTATATGTTCTTCCCCTTGTACTCCACCTCAAGCGTTTCGCGGTCAAAGCGTTTTCCCTTGCACACATCGCACGTTACGTAGACCGTGGGAAGGAAGTGCATTTCAATAGCAATCACGCCGTGACCTTCGCAGTTCTCGCATCGGCCGCCCTTCACATTAAAGCTGAATCTCCCTGGCTTATAGCCACGCACACGCGCGTCTTCGGTCGCCGCAAAAAGGTCGCGGATGAATGTCCACGCGCCCACATATGTCGCCGGGTTTGAGCGCGGCGTTCGCCCTATCGCCGACTGGTCGATGTTAATCACGCGATTCACGTACTCCGTGCCCGTAATGCCCTTATTCGCGCCTACTTTGTAGCTCGCGCCATTAAACTTATTTGCGAGGTGCTTGTAGAGCACGTCATACACAAGCGAGCTCTTGCCCGAACCCGACACCCCCGTCACCGCCGTAAATCTGCGCAATGGAATATTTACGTCGATATTCTTCAGATTGTTTTCCGTCACTCCCTTCATCTTCAAGAAGTCGTGCGTGCGCGGGACGTTCCTCCGCTCTGTCGGCACATTGATAAACTGCTTACCGCGCAGGTAATCAAGCGTAAGCGAGTTCTGCTTTTTATCCGTGAAAATTGCGGGGACGGGACCCTCCGCCACCACGTGGCCGCCGTGAATTCCTGCGCCCGGACCGATATCCACCAAATGGTCTGCGGCGCGGATTGTTTCCTCGTCGTGCTCCACCACAATCACTGTATTTCCAAGATCACGTAAATCCTGCAGCGTTTTAATGAGCTTCGCGTTGTCGCGTTGGTGCAGACCGATGGTCGGTTCATCCAAGATATAGAGCGTACCTGTGAGGCGCGAGCCTATTTGCGATGCAAGCCTGATGCGCTGCGCTTCTCCACCCGAAAGCGTGCCCGCGCGCCTATCGAGCGTGAGATACTCGAGGCCGACGTCCGCAAGAAACTTCAGACGATTTTTTATTTCCTTCATCGGCAAGGCCGCCACTTCCAAAAAACGCGCGTTCTTTGCTTTTTCAAGCTTCTCAAAAAATTCGTACGCGTGCTGGACCGAGAGCCCCACCACTGACGCGATATTTTTGTCTGCGATAAGCACGTTCAACGCCTCTTCCTTCAGGCGCTTGCCCGCACACACTTCGCACACCTTTTCTGACCAGATCGTTTCAACGCCCAAACCGTTGCATGCAGGGCACGCGCCGAACGGGCTGTTAAATGAAAACAGACGCGGTTCAATCTCAGGGAATGAGAAGCCGTCATTCGGGCAGGTAAACTGCGCCGAAAGCGATGTTTCGGTGTCGGTAATAATCGTTACCACGTCTTTGCCGTACTTCAACGCAGTTTCGATTGCTTCCGAAAGGCGAAGGCGGTTATCTTTGTTCGTAAAATCCATTCCCGACGGGAGTCTGTCCACCACAAGCTCAATCGTGTGCTGTTTATAACGGCTGAGCTCAATGCGGTCGCGGAGCGTGTAATACTCGCCATCCACGCGGACTTCGGAAAAACCTGTGTTTAAGAAATCATACAGCAACTGGTAGTACTCCCCCTTGCGGCCGCGGACCACGGGCGCCAAAAGCACCACGTTCTTTCCATTCTTATTGTTGTTCGAAATAGAAACCGCGACATCCACGATTTCCTCTATCGTCATCTTCTTGATTGCGGTGCCGCACTTCGGGCAAAACGGCTTTCCCGCACGCGCAAACAACACGCGCATATAATCGTAAATTTCCGTGATGGTCGCGACGGTCGAGCGCGGGTTTGAGGAGTGGCTCTTCTGGTCGATTGAGATTGCGGGAGAAAGCCCCTCTATCTCGTCGACATCAGGCTTATCAAGACGGCCCAAAAACTGCCGCGCATAGGCGGAAAGCGATTCGATATACCGCCTCTGCCCTTCGGCAAAGATGGTATCAAACGCAAGCGAGGACTTCCCCGACCCGGAAAGGCCCGTGAATACCGTCATTTTGTCGCGGGGAATCTCAATACTTATGTTCTTGAGGTTGTGCTCCCGCGCTCCTTTAATAATGATTTTGTTCTGCATATGAATAATAGTGAGTCACCATACCATAAAGTTCCCCGCCAACACGATGTATGGGGGTCACACACGAACTTTAGTGTTCACACGGCCGAAAGTCAAATAGAAAACCTCCAAACTACTTCTTCTTGCTTGTTGTTTTTTCTATCTTTTTCTTAGGTGTTTCCAACTTTTTTGAGAGCTCCCGGATCTCCTCGCGCAAGAGTGTTGCGAGTTCAAAGTTCAATTCCTCCGCGGCGTCCCTCATCTCTTTTTCTTTTTCCTTGATGAACTGCTTCAATGCTTTTTCGGACTTCGGCGCCGCCTGCAATTCAATCTTCCCTA
>JAKAHO010000011.1 GCA_021814835.1 bacterium | reverse complement strand
CTGCGCCGCTCAATTCTTTGAGATTCATCATATTGTGTTGGTTTATTTAAAATGATATCCCGCTGACAAGCGGGACTTCGACCTACGTTCAAAACTATACTACATTCTGCACTCCCTTGCAAGATACATAAAATGACAAAAAGAAAGGACCCCATGAGGGGTCCATATATAGGATTGGACGCTACACGCATCCAAGTAGTTACGAGTTAATCTCGCTTTGTGGCTGTGACCGAGTATGTCAACGAAACTGACATTATAATAACACATTCAGGCGATGGGGTAAGTGCCCTGCCTGTGGATAACAAATGAGAGGGGTTACAGGGAGATATTGGCGTCTGCCGTGAGGCGGCGGTTCTTCTTCCTGAGGTGGCTAATATAGCCCGCAACCCCGATCATTGCTGCATTATCGGTGTTAAAGGCGTGGCTTGGCGCGAAAAACCTGGCGTGGAGCTCGTCTGCCTTGCTCGCAAGTGAGGTACGGAGCGCGGTGTTGGCCGCCACGCCTCCTGAGAGGAGAATTGATTGCGCCGAGAACTGGCGGACTGCCTTTTCGGTCTTTTTGACCATAACGTCAACGGCAGCCTGCTGAAAGCTCGCGGCAACGTCCGCGGTATTTGCGTCGGGATTATCCCTCATATAATAGAGGACTGAGGTCTTTATGCCCGAAAAGCTGAACTCATAGTCGGGCGAACCAATCATGGGACGGGGGAATGCAATGGCTTTGCTGTTGCCTTTCTTTGCGAGCGCCTCAATTTCGGGGCCTCCGGGGTATGGAAGCTTCAAAACACGTGCTACCTTATCGAACGCCTCACCTATGGCGTCATCGCGGGTCTCGCCGAGCTTCTTCCATTTCGTGAGCGACTCCATCTTAATGAGCATGGTATGCCCTCCGCTCACCACGACGCCGATTGCAGGAAAGAGTTTGCTGAGGTTTTTCACGGAATACGTCTGTTTCGCGGACTCCTGCGAGAGAAGGAAACTGAAAAGGTGTCCCTCCATATGGTTTACGCCGATAAGCTTTGCTTTCGGGAAGTATTTTTTGTGTATTTCCTTGGCAAAGCCGATACCCGTCCAGAGTGCGGGTTCAAGTCCGGGGCCGACAGTTACCGCCACGACATCAATTTTCGTCTTTTTAATAGTCTTTTTCATCTCCTCAAAAAGAAGGGGGAGATGTATGAGATGCTCGCGTTTCGCGAGGTTAGGAACCACACCGCCAAAAGGGCGATGCACGGAAATTTGCGATGAAATAAGGCTTTTCAAGACCTTAAATTTAGGCGCCCTGAGTCCGCCCGTACACGAGAGGAGTGCAAGCGCGGTTTCATCGCATGAGGTTTCGATAGCGAGAATCTTCATCTCTCACGATTATAGGGGCACTTCCTCAATTAATCAAAAAAATAATGTATAATGTATCTATGATTGAATCATTATTAATGTGGAGTAGCGTGGGACCATTGGTGCTGCGCCTCGTGCTCGGGTTGATTCTTTTGGTGCATGGTTGGCCGAAACTTATGCACGTCGACCGATGGGAGGACGATGTGGAGGTGATGGGGTTTGCTCCGGGATGGTTCTGGGGTCCTGCGGTCGCGGTCGTTGAGATGGTGGGGGCGCTTATGCTTGTTGCGGGCGTCTTTACGCAGGTAGTGGCCGCGCTTCTCGTAATCGAATTTGCGGTGATTATCTGCACAGTGAAGAAGGGAGAGTCGCTTGTGGGCGGATATGAGTTCGAACTGATCATTTTGGCAGTTGCACTCGCACTCGTCTTTATGGGTCCCGGTGCATGCAGCATCGATCAGGCAATGGGTCTTTCGCTCGTCTAGTACATACTCATTTATAAATGGATATGTCCCCGCCTCACGCGGGGATTTGTCTTGAATAGAGGGGACACAATGTATATGATTGTCGCATGAGGAGGGCGTTGGAGATTTTGCCGGGAGCGCTTTCGTGGGGCACGCTTATTGCCCTTGTTTTGTTTTCGTGGAAATTGCCGCTCGCGGTCGCAATCTTTATCGTGCTCTATGATCTTTTCTGGATGCTCCGCACCGTATACTTCACTATTCACCTGCGCTCGTCGTTTAACCTTATGCAGAAGAATATGGGGCTGGACTGGTTCCAAAAATTACGCGCATCGGGGAAACCATGGGAGCATATTACGCACGCCGCCGTCTTCACTATATATAAGGAGCCGTACGAGGTGGTGCGCGAGAGCGTGCTGAGTCTCACAAAAACAAATTTCCCGCTCAAAAATATTATTCTTGTGCTGGCGCTTGAGGAGCGGGGGGGTGACGCGGATGTCGTGATGGCAAAGAAAGTGCTTGCCGAATTTGGCGCGCACTTCAAGCACATGCTCATCACTATTCACCCCGCATCTATTCCTGATGAGGTTGCGGGAAAGGCGTCGAATGAGGCGTGGGCGGTACGGCGCATGCATGAAGATTTAGTGCGCGGCACCGATACGCGCGTTGAAGATGTGCTGGTATCGGTCTTTGATGCGGATGTGACTCCCACAAAAGATTATTTCGGCATTTTAACGCACACGTTTTTGAATACGCCTAATGCGCTGCATGCGGGCTACCAGCCCGTCGTGGTCTTCTCGAATGCCTACCACGTGCCGATTTTCGCTCGGTTACTCGGTTTTTCGTGTTCCTTCTGGGGCCTCATACAGCAGGGACACCCCGAAATGCTGATGACGTTTTCCTGCTACAGTATGCCGCTCAAGGCGCTCGTGGATGTGGGGTTTTGGAATACGAACGTCATCGCAGAGGACGCGCGCATCTTCTACCAGTGCCTTGACCGGTACGCGGGAGACTGGCGCGTGGTCCCGCTCCACTACCCCGTGACTATGGAGGCGATTTCAGGCGACCACTTTTTGAGCGCCGCGGGCAATTTGTATAAACAGCAGAGGCGCTGGGCGTGGGGCGTCGAAAATATTCCGTTCGTGGTAACGTCATTCATAAAAAATAAAAAGTTTCCGTGGCGCGCTAAGCTGTACTGGATATCCAATATTTTTGAAACATTCCATTCGTGGGCGGTAAGCTCGCTCGTCATCTTCCTCGCGGGTATTTTGCCGAACGTCTTGGGCGGCGCCGAGTTTCACACGTCGGTTGCGTCGTACAATTTGCCAAAGATTACGAGCTTCCTTATGAATATGAGCGTCTTTGGTTTGATAACTTCCGCGGTATTCAGCATCTTTCTTCTTTCGCCGAAGATTGCCGTCAAAAACGCACGCTGGTATCACAGCGCATACTATGTGGCGCAGTGGGTCTTCGCGCCGCTCGCGTTCATAATCTTCGGCGCATTTCCTGCGCTTGAATCGCAGACGCGTTTGATGCTCGGAGGAAAGTTCAGGCTTGGGTATTGGAATACGCCGCGCGCAGCACGCGAACCGCAGGCATAACACACATCTATGAGGGAATATGTTTCGGACGCAATAGTATTGGGAATCGAGCCCTCACGAGAATACGATAGGGCAGTGGCATTGTTTACGAAAGAACTCGGCCGAATACGCGCGCGGGTAACGGGGGGCGCAAAAATACTTTCGAAATTTGCCCCGCATCTCGACCCGATGAACCGCGTGCATGTGCGGCTCGCGCACAAAAACGGATTTACGCTGACGGATGCGTTGACCGTTGATCGTTTCGCGGGAGTAAAGCGCGACGCGAAAGTATTCGGTGCAGCATTGCGGATGCTCGCGTTGACTAGTGCGCTTGCGCCCGAGGGCGAACCCGACGAACGCGTGTGGCACGAGCTTCTCCGTTCGTTGGAGAGCGGGAAACCTGATATTCAACTCATCGCATCGCACTTCGGTTATGATCTTGCGGGAGCTGGATGCGAGCGGTGCGGCGCGGAACCCGCGCCGTACTTTGCGCTTGCGACGCATGCGCTCCTCTGCGCAAATTGCTGCGTGCGTGTTCCGGAAAATGCTTTGCTATTATTAAGAGAAGCATAAATCTATGGCACACAACTCTGATGAGCGCATCCGGAAAGTAATTCTCGGAATTACCGCCTTCTTCGGTCTCGTGGTGGTGGCGTCAGGCATATTTCTTTTCTTTCTTCTCTTCGGCGGAGGCTCGCAAAGCGTTGAGCTGACACTCACGGCGCCCGCCGAGGCGACGCGAGGAGTTCCCTTTGATGTGACGGTTGCGATATCAAATACGCAGGAGCAGGTGCTGAAGGATGCCACGGTCAACCTCGATCTTCCGAAAGGCGCAATTTATCTCGGCGTAACGACGGACAAAACAAACGGCGTTTCAGAGGATATCGGCGATGTGGGTGTGGGAAGCATCGCGAAGCGCACATACAAAGTGATCGCGGTTGACCCAGTAGGTTCGAAGGAGTCCATCCGCGCAAGCATCTCGTACACGGGAAGCGGTCGTTCGCGTTTCAATTTTGAAGATAAAAAAGAAGTAGCGGTAACAAGCGAGGGTGTTGAGGTCACGACAAAAATGCCCGATCAGGTGTTGCGCGGCTCAACATTCGAGTTCGAGGTGAACTATAAGAATATTTCGAAATTTGATTTCCCCGACCTTGCGCTCAAAGCGAATTATCCAGACACGTTCCACTTTGAGTCGGCGTCGTTCCCGCCCGATGAGGCAGACAGCTACTGGCGTCTCGGCGAGCTCCGCTCAAACTCAGTAGGGAAACTGCTTATTAAAGGTACGTATATGGGTTCAAGCGACCAACCCCTTGAAATCCCCGTTGTATTGAATGCGCAGTACTTGGGCCATGACTACCCGATTGCCGAGTCATCCTCGTCCGTTGCGCTTGCGCCCTCGCCCGTCTCGCTCTCAATTACCGTCAATAATCAGGATGGATATGTGGCGCGTGCAGGCGACAAGCTCACGTTCACGATTCATTATGAGAACAAGAGCGGTATTGCGCTTGCGGATACGGTACTCACCGCCGCGCTCTCGGGCGATATGATTGATTACAATACGTTGCAGACGAACGCGCAGGTAAACGACATTTCAAAGATGCTCACGTGGAATTCGTCGAATGTGCCCGTCTTCAAGTTGCTCGATGCGGGCGCAGTGGGCGATGTGACCGCAACGGTAAGCCTCAAGAATCTTTTTCCGATTGAGCGCGTCGGCAATAAAAATTATTCCGTGAAAGCGTTCGCGGAGTTCAGCTCTCCCTCAGTGCCGTATTACGTGAAGGCGGGCAAAACTGTCGCCGCGGCGAAGAGCGAGACAAAAATTGTGGGACTCGTGGCGCTTGAGTCAAAATTATATTTCCGCGATGCGGACGCGAACGTGGTGAATCTTGGTCCCTTCCCGCCGAAAGTGGGAATGCCGACGGAATACACTGTGCACTGGCGTATCCGTAACTTCTCAACCGATTTGAGTAATGTGGTGGTGCACGCGCCGTTAGCGCCTAATGTCATTTTTGCATCAGCGGTAAAGAGCAGTCTGAGCGCACTGCCCGCATATGACGCGTCAACGGGGCTCGTGACGTGGAACGTAGGAAAAGTCTCGGCTACGAAGGGTGTAGTGGGCGACCCGCTCGAGGCGGTATTTAAGGTGCGCGCAATGCCCGCAGCAACAGACGCCCGTCAGTTTATGCAGATTTTAGGAGAATCATCGCTTACTTCAACAGACGACTTTACGGGGCTTGAGCTTGATACGCGCGCGGGAAGCCTCTCGACGGTGCTTTCCGATGACCCGACGGTGGGTCAGGACGGAGGCCGCGTCATTCCGTAATCCATTTGTCAAAGAAGGTTTTTTCAGTGTAAGGTATATCTACATGGATATTTTCGAGACTATCGGCTCGCTTGCGAAACGCAGGGGGTTCATCTACCCAGGCTCCGACATTTACGGAGGCCTTGCGGGTACGTGGGATTACGGACCGCTTGGCGCCGAGTTGAAGCGCAATCTCAAAAACGAATATTGGAAGACGATGGTGCAACTCCGCAGCGATGTGGTGGGTATTGATGCTGCAATCATTATGAATCCGAAAGTGTGGGAGGCATCGGGCCACCTCGAGTCATTCTCCGATCCGCTTGTGGAGTGCAAGAAGTGCCACCACCGTTTCCGCGCGGACCAAGTCGGTCCGAAGTGCCCTGATTGCGGCGGCGAGTTCACCGAGCCGAAGACGTTTAACCTTATGGTGGAAACGTATCTTGGCGTCATCGAGGGAGAAAAATTAAAAACATATTTGCGCGGCGAAATCACGCAGGGGGTGCACGTGAACTTCAAAAATGTGCTTGACTCGACGCGCGTGAAGCTTCCGTTCGGCGTGGCGCAAATCGGAAAAGCATTTCGCAATGAAATTACTCCGGGCGGGCTCACGTTCCGCTCGCGCGAGTTCGAGCAGATGGAGCTCCAGTTTTATGTGAAGCCCGAAGAGGAATCTTCAATGGAGTGGATGGAATACTGGAAGACCGAGCGTATGAAGTGGTACTTGTCTCTTGGCATGCGCAAAGAGAACCTCCAGTTCAAGGGACACGAACAGTTGGCGCACTACGCGCGCGCGGCATTCGATATTGAGTATCACGCGGGCGGGGAGTGGAAAGAGATGGAGGGTATTCACCACCGCGGAGACTGGGATGTAAAACGCCACCAACAGTATTCGAAGCAGGATATGACCTACTTTGATGAGGAGACGAAGGAACGCTATCTTCCATGGATTATTGAGACCTCAGGCGGCGTTGATCGCGCAACGCTCTTCTTCCTTATGGATGCCTACCGCGAGGAGGAGACGAAGCCCGGTGAGACGCGTGTGGTGTTGAAACTTCACCCGAAGCTCGCGCCTTTCAAGGCGGCAGTCTTCCCGCTTCTGCAGAACAAACCCGAACTCGTGGAGCTTGCGGACTCTATCTATAAGGGACTCAAGCAGGACTGGATGATAGCGTGGGATGCGCGTGGCAACATCGGCAAGCGCTATCGCGCGCAGGACGAGGCGGGAACGCCCTTCTGCTTCACGGTGGACTTCGACAGCTTGGAGAAGAAAGACGTAACGGTGCGCGACAGGGACACAATGACTCAGGAGCGCGTGAAGATTGCGGACCTCCGCGACTTCCTGAAGAAAAAACTCGCGTAATCCCGTTTTCGGCACACAAAACGAATTCTCCTCAACCCGCTCACACCCCGCCTCCTTGGCGGGGTTGCGCTTTCGTTAAGGTTTCGGAGAAATTGTTTTGTATATTGCTGTTTTTTGCCCACTCGCTATTATAAGCGTATGCAAGAATTTAAACGGATAGTCTTGAAAAACGGCATGCGCCTGATACTTGTCCCCCAAAAGGAAAGTCTCGCGACGCTCGTCGCGGTGCTTGTCGAGGCGGGCTCAAAATATGAGGTGAAGAAAAATAACGGCATCTCGCACTTTTTGGAACATATGTGCTTCAAGGGGACGACAAAACGCCCGGGAGCAATCGATATCGCAAAAGATCTCGACAGTTTGGGCGCGCAGTACAACGCGTTCACGTCTCAGGAGTACACGAGCTACTACGTGAAGGCGCGCAATGAAGTATTCGACGAATCGCTCGAAATAATTGCGGATCTCTATTTGAATCCCACGTTGCAGACCGAAGAAGTCGAAAAAGAGAAGGGCGTTATCGCGGGAGAAATAAATATGTACGAGGATATGCCCCAGCGAAAAGTATGGGACGTTTTCGGCGAGCTTCTCTACGGCAATCAGCCGGCAGGGTGGAGTATCACGGGCCCGAAGGAAACCGTAAAAAAGTTTACGCGCGAAGATTTTGCCGCCTACCGCTCGCATCATTATGTGGCGCAGGCGACGACGCTTGTTATCGCGGGAGGATTTAACGAAAAGGGAGTCGTTGAAAAAATCGAAAAAGAATTCTCGGGTCTTCATCGCTCCGCAAAGGGCGCGAAGCTTAAAGTGATTGAGAAGCAAGCGCGCCCGAAAGAAGCTGCATTTTTCAAGAAGTCGGACCAGACGCACCTCGTAATGGGCTTCCGCGCATTCGATGCGTATGACGAACGCAAGTATGCTCTGCAGGTACTCTCGGATATTCTGGGGGGCGGTATGAGCTCGCGTCTTTGGCAGGTGATTCGCGAAGATATGGGTGCGGCATATTATATCGGCGCTTCACCCGATTTCTACACGGATCACGGCATCATCGCAATGTCTGCGGGTGTCCACCACGAAAAGGCAAAAGCGGTCGTTTCCGCAGGTCTCAAGGAGTTTGCGCGAATGAAGGACGAACTTGTGTCGCCAAAGGAGCTCGCGCGCGCAAAGGACCACCTCATCGGCAACTTCTTCCTCTCGCTTGAAACGTCGGACCAGATGGGGTATTTCTACGGAGGGCAGGAGGTGATGCATATGAAACTGAAGGATCCGAAAAAAGTAGCGGCGAAGATTAAAGCAATTACCGCAGACGATATCCGCCGCGTGGCGCGCCAGCTCTTCGTGAATAAAGCGCTAAACTTCGCAGTTGTCGGCCCCTTCCGCAAAGATTCATTCGGCAAACTGCTTTCGCTCTAAACAAATGGACTCAAAACACTTCTACATAACGACCACGCTTCCGTATGTGAATGCTGCGCCGCATATCGGTTTTGCATTGGAAATTGTGCACGCGGACGTGCTTGCGCGTTTCGCGCGTCTTTTGGGTAAGGAAGTGGTATTCAACACAGGCACAGACGAGCACGGCATGAAGATTTACGAGAAGGCGCTTGCAGAGAAGAAAACGCCGCAGGAGTATGTTGATGAGTACGCGGCAAAATTCGATAGGCTGAATCTTGCGTTAAACCTCACGTATACGAACTTCATCCGCACGACGGACAAGCACCACGTGAAGGCGGCTCAGGCGTTTTGGAAGAAATGCGACGAGAACGGCGACATCTATAAGAAGACGTACAAAGTTAAATATTGCGTGGGGTGCGAACTTGAGAAGACTGACTCCGAGCTTGTGGACGGCAAGTGCCCGATTCACCCGAATCTTATACTGCAGGAGATTGAAGAAGAAAATTATTTCTTCAGGTTTTCAAAGTATGAGAAGCCGTTGCTCGCACTGTATGAACAACATCCAGATTTTGTGGTGCCAGATTTTCGTTTTAATGAAATAAAGAATTTTGTGGCGCACGGACTCGCGGATTTCAGCATCTCGCGCCTCAAAGAAAAAATGCCGTGGGGTATTCCCGTGCCGGGAGATGATGCGCAGGTTATGTACGTCTGGTTTGATGCACTCATCAATTACATCTCGACGCTCGGCTGGCCCGATAAGGAAACAGACTTCGTACATTTCTGGGGTTCGGTAGGGGCGCCCAACGCGATTCAGGTTGCAGGAAAGGATAATCTCCGCCAGCAGTCGGCAATGTGGCAGGCGATGCTCCTCTCGGCAGGACTTCCTCCATCAAAGCAGATTATTATTCACGGCTTTATTACAAGCGGGGGAGCGAAGATGTCGAAGAGTGCGGGCAATGTGGTAGACCCGTTTGAAATTGTGGAAAAATACGGCACGGATGCCCTTCGGTACTGGCTCACGCGCGAGATGAACACATTCGAAGACGGCGATTTCACGTGGGAGAAGTTTGTCGAGAATCACAATAGCGGACTCGCAAACGGCATCGGCAATCTCACGAGCAGAATTATGAAGATGGCATCAACGAACAGCGTGGAAGTGTTCCGCGAGATGGACCTCGCAACTCACGAGGAATTTAAATCGTTCCGTGAACACCTCGCGGCCTACGAAATTAAAAAGGCCGCCGATGAGATTTGGAAAATTGTTGCCTTACTTGATAAGAAGATTCAAGAGACGGAGCCCTTCAGACTCGTGAAAACCGACCCCGAAAAGGCAAAAGAAATTATCAAGGAACTTGTGCGGGAGCTTTGGAGAATCGCGTTTATGTTGCAGCCCCTGCTGCCCGAAACAAGCGAGAAGCTCCTTGCAATTCTGCGCAACCCGAAGGAGCCGCTCGTCCCGCTCTTCCCGAGAATATAACCGAGAAAAGAAACACCCCCTGCACATAGTGCAGGGGGTTTGCGTTAGGAGGCGGAGCGCATTCCCTCCTCGTTCGCCATTGAGAGAAGGATGCGTCCCACTTCACGGAAGTTGCCGGCGGTGAAGTCGGGCTTCGCGTTGCGGATGCGCCACTCCGGCTGGTAGCCGAAGAGGATGCCGATGGTCGCCATGCCGAGCGACTTCGCCGCCGCGATGCCGTCCGCGCTGTCGTCGACGTAGACGGTTGACGAGAGCGCGATGTCGTACTGCGCGTTGAATGACATGAGCCTCGCGCGCTTGTCCTTTGCATCCGCGCAGATGATGTCGAAGTCCCGCGCCAAGCTGAACTGGTCAATGCGCCGCCGCATGATCTCGGTGTCTTCGCTCGTTACGATGTGCGTGGGCGCGCCGAGGTTCTTCAGACCGCCGACGGTCTCAATGACGCGGGGGAAGAGCCGGGGTTTGTCCCAGCGCTCCTCGAAGTACCTCATGCGGATCTTGTTGAGCTCCTCTGCGGTGAAGGTCTTCGGGATGCCGTACTTCCAGTAGAAGGTGTTCATGTAGTCCGACGAGATGTCGTTCTGGTAGACCGCGAGCGGCGGCGCCTTGAGGTCGAACGTCTCGAAGATGCGCTTCACGCTGCCGTAGACGACCGCGAGGTCGTTCAACAGTGTGCCGTTCCAGTCGCAGAAGACATCGGTGAGCCGCGAAAACTTCTTTTTCATTAGTTCCTCACGGGGTTGGAGGGGCGGCTGCTACTGTGTATATGAGCTGACCATATGATATAGTAGATGTACCTAAAGTGCAATATTTATGAAATTTGTCCATATTGATGCCCATACTCACGCCCAGTTTCCCGCCTATGACGCGGACAGAAGCGAGGTTATCAAGCGAGCACAGGAGGCGGGTATAGCGATAGTAAACGTGGGCGCGGACCTCGAGTCATCTAAAGACGCGGTTCGTGTGGCGCATGAATTCCCCGAGGGGGTTTTTGCAATCATTGGCCTTCATCCTACCGAAACGGAGGCGGGAGGCGAGTTTGATTATGAAGTGTACAAATCGCTCGCAGAGGAGAGCAAGGTGGTGGCGATTGGCGAGTGCGGTCTCGACTACTTCCATATAGAGGGAAACCTTGGAGACGCAAAGATTCAACAAAAGAAGATATTCTTGAGGCATATTGAGTTGGCAAAAGAGGCGGGGAAGCCCCTTATGATTCACTGTCGTAACGCAATGGGCGATCTTATTGAGTTTTTGCAGGATAATAAGGCGAAATTGAACGCAATTCCGGGTATTATGCATTTCTTTACGGGGACAGCAGAAGAAGCGGAGGCGCTTGTAGCGCTTGGATTCTACTTTACGTTTGGAGGCGTCATCACTTTCTCAAACGACTACAACGCAGCCATCGGGAGGATTCCGCTTGACCGCATCCTTTCAGAGACCGATGCACCGTATGTGACGCCCGCGCCATACAGAGGGAAGCGCAATGAGCCCCTCTATGTGCTTGAGGTGGAAAGGCGTCTCGCAGAGCTCCGCGAGGTATCAACCGAAGCGATGGCGGCGCAGATAATGCAAAACGCAAAGCGGGTCTTCGGACCCATATTCGAATAACGCGGGGCAATTGCCCAATGGTGAGGGCTTCAGTACAATGGAAATATGAAGAAGTACGACTTTTCAAAGATCGAAAAGAAGTGGCAGGCGGCGTGGCAGAAAAAAGGCACATACGAGCCCAAGCTTAAATCGGCAAAGAAGCCGTTTTATAATCTGATGATGTTCCCGTATCCTTCTGCGGAGGGATTGCACGTGGGCAATATGTACGCCTTCACGGGCACCGATATCTTCGGACGCGCAAAGCGCATGCAGGGCTACGATGTGTTCGAGCCGATTGGATTGGACGGTTTCGGCATCCACTCGGAGAACTACGCGATGAAAATCGGCGCGCATCCCCTGAAGCTCTCGAAGATTTCCGAAAAAAGGTTTTATAAGCAGCTCCAAGCGCTTGGTAATGGATTTGCGTGGAATGAACGCCTTGAAACCTACGACCCCGAATATTATAAATGGACGCAATGGCTCTTTGTGCAGATGTGGAAACATGGATTGGCATACCGCAAGAAGCAGGCGGTGAACTGGTGCCCGGGCTGCAAGACGGTGCTTGCCGATGAGCAGGTTATCGATGGCAAGTGCGAGCGGTGCTCGAGCATTGCGGAGAAGAAAGAACTTGAACAGTGGTTTTTCCGCATTACGAATTATGCGGAGCGTCTTTTGAATAACCTTGCGAAGATTGACTGGTCTGACCGCGTGAAAATTGCGCAGCGTAACTGGATTGGCCGTTCGGAGGGCGCGCATATCGATTTTCGCATTGACGGACATGCGAATCACCTGATTCGGGTGTTTACCACCAGGCCTGATACGCTCTTTGGCGCGACGTACATAGTACTCGCTCCCGAGCATGAATTGGTAAAACATTTGCGCGAGCTCATCACGAACTATGATGACGTGCAGAAATATGTAAAAGAAGCCTCGCTCCGTTCGGAGGAAGACCGCATCGCGGAAAATAAAGAAAAGACAGGCGTTGAATTGAAAGGAGTGAAGGCGGTGAACCCCGCAAACGGCGCGCGCATTCCCATCTTTATCGCGGATTATGTGCTCTCTTCGTACGGCACGGGCGCGATTATGGCGGTGCCTGCGCACGACGAGCGCGACTTTTCATTCGCAAAGAAATTCCGCATTCCTATGAAGATTGTGGTGCGGGACGGGAGCGTAAAACTTGAAGAGCATCTTACGGAGGCGTATGTGGGCGAGGGGAGGCTCGTGAATTCGGATAAGTTCGATGGAATGACCATTGAGGACGCAAAGTGGGCAATCACGAAATTCGTAGGCGGAGAGCGGAAAATTCAGTTCCGTCTTCGTGACTGGCTCGTCTCGCGCCAGCGCTACTGGAGTCCTCCTATCCCGATGATTTTCTGCGAACATTGCGCCTTTAATAGTCTTGGTGAGCAGCGCGAAATGCCGGGCTGGTACGCGGTACCCGAGAAGGACCTTCCCGTGAAACTGCCGTATGTAAAAGAGTTCAGACCCGAGGGAAAGGGAGAGTCTCCGCTCGCCTCGGTCTCATCATTCTATAAGGTGAAATGTCCGCATTGCGGAAAAATCGCGCGCCGCGAAACGGATGTGTCCGATACCTTCCTTGATTCAGCGTGGTACTTCCTCCGCTATCCAAGCGCAAAAAACAAAAAAGTTGCGTGGGATAAAACAATCACGCAGAAGTGGCTTCCGGTAAATATGTACATCGGCGGGGCAGAGCACTCGGTGTTGCATCTTCTGTACTCGCGCTTCGTCACGATGGTGATGAATGATTTGGGGTATGTGAATTTTGACGAGCCGTTCACGAAATTCCGCGCGCACGGTCTCCTTATTAAAGAAGGCGCAAAGATGTCGAAGTCAAAGGGCAACGTGGTAAATCCGGACGAATACATTAAAAAATTCGGTGCCGATTCGCTCCGTATGTATCTTATGTTTCTCGCACCTTTTGAGCAGGGAGGAGATTTCCGCGATGTGGGAATTTTGGGCGTCACGCGTTTTCTTGACCGTGTATGGAAAATGGGCCAGCGCGTGATAGAGAAGAAGCGCGCAAGGTCGGATGAGCCGGTAGTTCGCGCGCTCCACAAAACGATTAAAAAAGTGACGGAAGATATTGCGGCGCTTCAGTACAACACCGCAGTGAGCGCGCTTATGGTGTTTATGAATGAAGCGGAGTCATTGAGTGTCGGCAAAAAAGAATTCGAATCATTCCTGAAGCTTATCGCGCCGTTCTCCCCGCACATTACGGAAGAGTTGTGGACCGCGCTCGGCAATGCGTCATCCATCCACCGCGCAGAGTGGCCGAAATTCGAAGCGAAGTTTATCAAGGAAGATACGTTTGATCTTATCATTCAGGTAAATGGCAAGTTGCGCGGCCGCATAAAAGCGCCCGTGAATGCTACCGAGGCGCAGGCGCGTGCATTGGCAGAAAAGGAGATACACGCATCACTGAAGGGTGCAAAGGTCCGCAAGGTCATTTACGTGGCGAACAGACTCGTCAATTTTGTCATCTAGACAATGAAGAATCTTTCGATAGTCTTTGTGCTTTTTCTCGTAGTCTTCGGAGTGTTCGTGGTGGCACAGGCATTCAGCGGCAACGGATTGCTCACGTGGATTCATTTGCCCAAGCTCGGCGCGGGCTCGACGCTGGGTTCGTATATCGAGATGCCAAAAAGCGGCGACCGCGTCCTTTATCCGAAGGAGAGCGGCCCTGTGTCAGGAGGGGCGGCGACAGCAGTTCCGCAGGAGGCGGCGAATCTCAATCAGTCGCCGTATTATAAAAAAGTGTATTTTGGCTCCGTACAGCGCCCATACGCCACAAATGACGCTCGCGCCTCATTCTCGCTCTACGCGGACTCTTCGCTTAGCGCCCCCATCGACATAACGGGCTGGAAAGTGAAGGGGAATGGCGCATATGGCTTTGTGTTGCCGACCGCGGTTGCAAGCTTCGAGCGCACGATGATTATGTTCAGTTCCGCCTTCCGCGGTACTGATGATATTGTATTGCGCGGCGGGGACTACGCCACGTTTTATAGCGCAGCGAGTCCTATGAACGGTGTAAATCTGCGCCTCAATAAGTGCACGGGGTACTTGAACGAAAACTACAGCTTTTCGCCGAGTTTGCCGTATGAGTGTCCGCGCATTGAGAGTCCGCGCACGGTCTATTTCACGGGAAAGTGTCAGGAGTATCTGAGAACAATCAATTCGTGCCACACGCCGACGCAGGATTCGATAAATAGCACACTGGATACGAACGACGTCGAGTGCCGTGCATTCGTGAGTAGGCTAACCTACGACGGCTGTTTTGCCGACCACCGCGCCGATACGGACTTCTATTCGCGTGAGTGGCGGGTGTGGCTGAATCAGTTTTTGCCGTTTGACATATTGCACGACAGAATCGTGCTCTATGACCGGCAGGGGCTTGAGGTAAACGAGTACACTTACTAAGTGCGTTCGGTAAGCGTCACCGAAACCTTCTCTTCGGCGTCATTGCGGAGAAGGGTGAGGGTGACCACTTCGCCGACATTGCTTGTCTCAAGGTAGTCCTGAATACTCATATCCGGGACTATTTTTTTACCGTTCCACGCAAGAATAATATCGTTCTCGCGGATACCCGCCTTGTCGGCAGGGCTCGACGCAACGACTGCGCTGTCCATTGGATGCTCTTTTGTGATAAGCGCACCGTAGTCTACGGGGAGCTGAAGCTTTTCCTTGAAGTCGGGGTTAATCATAAGGTAGCGGACGCCAAAAAGAGGACGGCGAATGCGCCCGTATTTTTGTACATCGAGAAGGTCGCGCACGGCCGCGTTGATGGGAATCGCAAAGCTGATATTCTCCGCGCCCGCAACAACCGCGGCGTTGATGCCGATAACTTCGCCGAAAATATTGACGAGCGGCCCGCCAGAGTTGCCGGGGTTGATGGCGGCGTCGGTCTGGATAAGGCCGCGCATCTCCTGCGCAGGCGCCTTCGGGTCTGCGTGCGCTGAGACCGCGCGCGAAAGTCCCGAAACGAGTCCCATTGAAACAGTGTTTTTAAAAATGCCGAGCGCATTGCCGAATGCAAGTACGGTCTGACCAAGCTCGATTTCGTTTGAATTGCCGAGGTTTACTACGGGAAGCGATTTATCCGACACGATGCTCAAAATTGCTACGTCGTCTACGGGGTCGCGCGCAAGGAGCGTTGCGGGGTATGTTTTGCCGTCGTTGGTAATAACCGAGTACGCCACATTGGATTCTTCAATCACATGGCGGTTCGTAAGAATAATGCCGCGCTTATCGACAATAAATCCCGAGCCTCCGCCCACTTCTACCATGCCGTGAGCATCCACTTTTTCGGGGGGGATATTAAAATGCGCCTGCGCGGACTTCCGCTTGTGCGCCTTCTCAAATTCTTTCTCCAAGTCCTCAAGTTTGCGCGTAAGCACCACCGAAACGACTGCGGGCATTACGTTCCGTACCGTCTTTACTACCTGTGAATTCTCGCGTCTCATGAGTTCATTGTACCAAACATCTCCGTTACTTCCTGCAAATATAAACGAACGCGGGCGGGAGATTTCTCCACGCAATATGTGATTTAGTTACTGACGCGAACGTTTCTTTCAAAAGTTTTTTAAACCGTACACCGCCGGGCATATACTGGCTATGCACGTAGGCGAACGTGACGAAAATACCGCCGTCGCAGAGCGAGCGGTGCGCGCTCCCGAGCGTTTCCGTCTGAATCTGTTCGCTGAATATGGTCCAAGGAAGGCCTGAAATAATGCGGTCGCAGCATTTCTTGCCGTTTTCGGCGAGATGGTTTTCTAGCGAGGATGCAGAGTCTTCATAAAGGCGCGCCGTTCTGAATTCTGCGCGCAATTTTTGCATAAAATCAGGGTCGCGCTCAATCGCGAGATAAAATGCATCGCGCGGAAGTTTGCGAAGCGCCACACGCGTGAAGACGCCCGTGCCGGGACCGAATTCGACAACGGTGCGTGCTTCGCGTAAGTCCGCGAGGTCGGTGATAAGTTCCGAAAGCTCATTGCCGGATGCGGCGATTGCTCCCGCGATGTGCGGTTTCTTAAAGAAGTCCAATAGAGTCCATTATACGGTGGAATGCCGTAATCGCAAAGAAAAAAACGCCCGCGTAGTACGGGCGTTTGTATGCATATCACTCCTCGAACGAGAGCCTTTCGTTCGCAAAATCAAGCGAAAGCCTGAGTGGATGCCTCCACTCGCGCATGAGCTCCTTGATGCGCATGAGCTCCAGCGGTCGCAACGGGGTAGTATGGGGAGGCAGTCTCACGCGGGTGCCGTGCTTGTTCGCGAACATCTTCCCGTCAATTACCTCCACGTCACATACGACGCAGAAGGGATTTTGAGGATCGAGACGCGCTGCGCCATCACCCATTTTTTTCAAAGCTTCTCCGCAGTCTCCGCACATGCGGTGGAGCTCCGAAACGTCGGTGCCCTTCTCGTGCGCAAAGCCCTCAAAGAAAAGCAGGGACAATGCGCGCATGGGCGCGATTTTTCCGCAGCGCGAACAGTATCCAAGTTCACGGGCCTCAAGCTCTGTCCTGAAAAGCTCAAGCCACTTTTCGTTGTATGCACGCACGAACTGGCGAAGCTCCTGCTGATGCATTTCGAGTTTCTGCCGAAGATGGTCTACCATGCGCTCTGTCTGTTGCGCTTGGTGTTTCAAAAAATGAAGTTCGCAGTTGCACGAAGCCTTGCATGGCATAACCACCTCTCGGGATTTGGGGAAAGTACTGAGCGTATCCTACGTCCGCAAAACGGGAAATGCAATATGCAAAAACACACCGTCGAAATGGCGTGTTTTGCTTGCGGAGGGGGAGAGAGTTGAACAAAATTTCACTTTCGCTCAATTTTTTAAAACCCAGCGGTTTTAGTATTTCCGCCACGGGAAAACTTCCGTTTTCCCGACCCCTTTCCCGTTCAAATCTCTCCCCACGAAGTATCAAAAAAGGCACTCGCGTGAGTACCTTTTTTGCTATAGCGGAGGGGGAGAGATTTGAACTCTCGAGGGACTTTCATCCCTGCACGATTTCGAGTCGTGTGCCTTCGACCACTCAGCCACCCCTCCAATTGTTGCCCGCATCATTTGTGCCCTCGCGAGGAATCGAACCTCGATCGACTCGTTAGGAGTGAGCCGTTCTATCCATTGAACTACAAGGGCTCCCATGCACGGCAATCTATTTATACGATAAGACAGGCGCACTGTAAAGAATATTGCCGTTTTTGAAAGGTTTCGGTATGATAGTGGAGTTCAGGGCGTTTAGCTCAGTGGTAGAGCGTCACATTGACATTGTGAAGGTCGCAGGTTCAATCCCTGCAACGCCCACAGGAAAATCGGGGCCTATAGTAAAATGGTATTACATCTCCATGGCATGGAGGAGGTTGGGGTTCGATTCCCCATAGGTCCACTAGCGTTTATAATTACTCTATGAAGAAAAACGAATATATTTATAAAAGTTTCGTGAATGCGGGTGGCGTGTTTGCGTACATATCCGCACTTGTGTGGTTCATCTTTAACGCGGAGAAAATATTCGGAAGTTATCCGGGCCTCCTCGGGCCGGTTATCGGTTTGCTTGTTTTTATAATTTCAGCGTCCGTTACCGGCTTTCTTGTTCTCGGAAAACCGATTGAGCTATTCATCAGCGGCGAGAAGCGCGCGGCTATTCAAATGCTTTTCACAACGATTGCGTGGCTTACTCTTTTCCTTCTTGTTCTCGCGGTCTCACTCATCCTCGCAAAGTAAAGAATATCAAGCGTATGCTCGTAAGTGAATACAGAAAACTCTATACAAGGGGCGACCCTATCTATTTTAAATTTGTGCTCGGCGAAGCGCGCGAACTTTTTGATGAAGTAATTGTGTGGAATGTGCCGGGAATGAGAGAGGAATTTGAAGACGTGCTCCACTACACACAACTGTGGCTCTATTCTCGATGCGGCATCGACATGCGTATCTGGCATGCAACACGCCACTCAGTCGATAAATTCATCAAACGAAATGGGGTGTGGCGGGAAATGTACGCCTATCTCGGCTTACCAAAGGAGACGCCCGCGTGGGGTGGAAATTATAACCGCGTGCAAAAGGTGATTGACCATCTGGCGCGTCACGGAATCTCGAAAGAAAAGTCCGAAGAAGTTTATAAGAAGTTTGTTGCTGACAAAAAATAAAAACCGCCCTCAAGGGGCGGTTTTTTTATCGGTGGCGCAAGCTGACCTTCTTGCCCGCCTTTTTCGCGTGCTTCTTGCGTGCTACCTTTCGCTTCTTATTCATGTGCGCTTACTATAGAACAAATCTTCAATCATTACAAGTTTTGTTTACAGAGAGCGTACTTTCGGGTACACTGGATTTGAAAAATGGAAGGTTGGCAGAGTGGTCTAACGCGCCGCACTTGAAATGCGGTATGCCGCAAGGCATCGGAGGTTCGAATCCTCCACCTTCCGCAAGGTTCATTTACAACTCACAGAGGAAAGAAAAGGAGGCAGATATGACGATGGTGTATTCGCTGGCGGAGTGGTTCGTTGCGTTCGCTCGGGCTCACGCGGACTGGAGCGAGCCGGCCGTGTTCGCGGACGATGAGATACAGAAGATATCCCGCATCGTCGAGGCCGCGGGATTCGAGCCATCTTCGGTCGCGGTGGGTCCAGTCATGGGGCAGAGATACCTGAACGGCGAGTACACCGGTATGTTCAAGGCGAACCCCCACTCGCCGTTCAAGGTCATCGGTGAGGAGGGTAAGGACCACGGAGTCGCCACGCGGTGGCTGAACTGCCTGTGGGAACTTGTGAATCCGCCGCTCTCTAGGCCGACCGGGGATCCCCCCGCCCTTGTGGAGACGGTGGAGAAGGAAATCAAGCGGAGCGTCCCGCTCGCGCCGATTCCCATCGGTCCGGACGGCGAGATGCTGCTCGAATACCCGCCGGCGAGCCTCGGTTTCTTCGTGGACCACGCGAACGACGAGAAGAAGGTGTGCGGGTGCGTCGGAGTCCACAAGTATTGCGGCGGCTGGGTCGACCGCAAGCGCGCCTCGAAGAAGTACGATGCGCTCGTGTGCAGGAGATGCGGCTTGCGCGTCACGTTTCCGCACGACGTGAATACGTACGGCGAGCTTCGCAATGCGATGACCGTGCTCGAGCGCAGACACTGGCGATGGAATTGCTGACAGAACGGGAGCGGACGAGAATATCGTACCGCTCCTTTTATTTCAGATTTGCGACAAATCGCACGATTGCTTCAGTCGTATTGCGCGGAAAAAGCGCACGCATAGCGCGGGACCGCTCTTCTTTCGCCGCCGCCGGTTCATTCTTTATGGCAAGTACGCGCCTTATTGCGCGCACCGCAGTTTTTTCCACGAAGCCGAATCCGCGTTTTACAAAAATATCCACATTGCCCTCCTCCTGCGGTTTTATGTATTTGGTGATAACGACGGGACAACCCATCGCG
>JAKAHO010000010.1 GCA_021814835.1 bacterium | reverse complement strand
GAACTAGCAATGTACAGTTTGATCAAAATTATTGGTCCTCGAACACTGTGTGTGTGAATAGAGGAGACGGTGTCTGTAGTGCGCCATACTCATTTCCTGTAGATAATCCATGGTGGAATGGCGCCGGAACCATGACCGATAATAATCCTCTGGTTATGCCCGGAAATTGGGGAGTGGGGTATCAGAAGCCCGCAATTTCTTTTTGGTCCTTAGTCCAAAATACGAATAGGACGACTCAACTTAGGCAAACCGCCGGAAGCACAAATAAAACCGCAAACGATCTCCTTAAAGAGCTTCCTAATGGTTGGGCTGTGCACGTATTAAAAACGACCGATGATTCAGGCCAGCCGGCAGACCTTGATGGATATCGTTGGTATAAAGTCCAAGATGAGACAGACGGAACGATTGGATGGATGCCGGGAAAAAATCTTTCCACAAATGCGGACATACTGTCTCCGTCAGGCTCACAAAGTGATGCAATTGTTGAAACTTCAACAAGTTATGCAAATATAGTTCAGTCCGCGGTTGATAATTATTACACAAACACAAATATAACCCCCTCGCTTTTGAGTAGCGACGATCATGCGTTGAAACTTTCAGATAAATTTAATAATTCAGTAAGTGGCACACCCAAAGAGATGGTGCTGGCGGTTGCCGCCGCAGAGACCAGGGGGCAAGGGTTTGATAATACGACCGTTGCGCAAGATTTTGGATATGGAGTAATGCAGCTTCAGGTCAAGGCGCAAAAATTCGGCATCAAAAACCTGCAAATCATATTGAATAGCAATCTTGATACGCAAGTCGCCGTTTCTGGTCCTGGATCGCCAGGGAATGAAACGGTAAATTTTGGTGATTTAACGTTGGCCGCAGTGATAAAGTTTCAGCAAAAATATGGGATTGCAGAGAACGGAATTGTCGGATTATTTACCCGAAATAAGTTAAATATAATTATAGACACAAATCATCCTAGTGGGGTTTCTCCATTTGGCTTCTATTTCACGCAAGACTTGCAGAAAGGCGATAGCGAAAATGGATTTGATAATCGCGGACTTGGTAGTGATTTGCGGTTGTATCCTTGCGGCGAATATCAAAATGCGGCGAGTGATAATTACTTCACTAAATGTCAGCAAGACCCAACTAATGTAAATGTGCAGCATCCCTACATAGTTCAACCAGCATATAACGCCCTATTTAAGTACTATGGAAATAGTCGTCAATCAATATTCGCTAATGTAAAAGACGGGTTAACAATATTGCGCCAAAAATTCTTATACAATAGTTGCGGCGCAATTGACGCGTCGGTAACGCTGAGCGATGCGGTATTGGGGACAGCGACGTATACTCCCATTGATCGGCAAAATATATGTGCAATTTGGGGATACAATGGATTCCCACAAAAACCGGGCTATTTAACAAGCGTCGGAATTAATGGCGCATCCCTTGTTTCAATCTTCCCGAATTTTATCCCAACGACTGATTTGGCGACACTTTCCTCAAAGTTTCAAATTGCGGATAAATATAAAACTGTTGTTAAGCTTGGCAGTCCCGGCGAATTACGTGTTATTGATTCACAAGGAAGAGTCACAGGTGTAGTTAATGGACAAAAAGTTAATAACATTCCTGATTCTCTTTATAACCCGGAAGCAGAAGCGGTCTTACTTCTCTTCCCGAGCGACTCTTATACTTATCGCGTCGTGGGCGCTGAAGCGGGGACATATTCGCTTACTATTCATTCAGATAACGGCGCAACATCTACCGAATTTGATGCTGCCGGTATCCAAACCGCAAGTAATGAGGTACATAGCTATTCAGTCGATTTCAACGGGCTTGCTTCTGGTGAAAAGGGGGTAACGCTTAAAATTGATAAAGAGGGCGATGGCGTAATCGATAGAGTAATAGCGGCAGGTGCAACATTGACCGATATTACGCCGCCAGTGATTTCAATTCCTACCTTAAATGCTCAATATGCGCTCAACGCAACTACAACCATTCAATTTTCTGCTACAGATGATAAATCCGGCGTTGCAAGCGTCACCTCGACTCTTAACGGAGCTGAAATCATAAATGGTCAAACGGTTATTCTGACACGTCCTGGCACTAATACGCTTCTCATTACTGCAATCGATAATGCGGGGAATATTGCGACTTCATCGCAGACATTCTTGGTCGCCTACGACTTCAGAGGATTTCTTACCCCCGTCAAATCTGACGGAACGGGATTGTATAAACTGGGCAGAACACTGCCAGTTAAGTTTCAACTGACCGATGCAAATGGACAATATGTAGCTACTTCGATTGCCCATCTTTATCTAGCAAAGATTCAAGATAGCGTTGTGGGAACCGATGAAATAGCTATCGCCACGGGCAACAACGATATAGGGAATCAATTCCGATATGATTTAGTGAGCAATCAATATATCTACAATCTTGATACGAGCACTCTGGCGTCCGGTACTTGGCAGATCAAGGTGGTGCTTGACGATAGCACTAACAAAACCGTTCTTATCTCAATCAAACAATGAAGAAATCCGACATAGTATTAGGATTGTTTTTGGGTATCGCGGTTTTCCTACTGCTCGGGACGGTGTGGTTGTACCCCTCCCTGTTTAATCAATCCAGCAGAGGTCCAGTTGCTCCGCAAGCACAAATTCAGAAACCAATACGCGTACCAGTTGATGTCTTTACGGGAGAAAGAAGTGGATATGGAATGGCAGCCCCGTTGAAGAATGATATTACTGGCGACGAATTTGGATTTGCCGAACACCCCGAAATATCACAGCAGGGCCGCAATGGCGCATGGACGGTGTCGAAAATGATTCACAACCCCCAGAGTCTTATAACCTCAGATGTTTTCGGCGCACAAGCTATCGCTCTCATTTCATTTTCTCCGGATAATCATTACCTTGCATTCAGAACAAGATCAGCCATCGGTTCCGTTGCAATGGAATTCGATCTTGTAGTATTTGATATTCAATCAGGGAAAACCATTCAAATTTACGCGCCCGAAAAACTTGCGACATATATTGGTAATACGGAGCCGTATATTGAATCCTACGAATGGACCGGCTCAAAGCTAAATATGGTAATGTACACCATAGAGTATCAGTTAAATTCTAACGTTGTTGAGCATTTTCGCGTCAATCCAAAGCAGTTATGGCAATATGACCTAACTTCACAAGCATATACATTCGTAAAATATTTGGAGGAGTAGAATTATCGCCGCGAGATATTGACTTTTTAGGCAGTTTTGGTACTATACCTGAGCAACCCGTAGACAGTAGGTGCCGCGCTTCGGATTGCGAGACTCTTTTCTAGTTATTTTTACATTGTTTCGAGCGAGCGCATTTTTCTCACGCCGAAGCCGTATAAAGGATTTATACGGTGAGAAGTGAAAAAGGGCGCGCAGCCGAAACAAGCAAAAAAGAACAGATAGGGAGTGTCGTAATACGAAGTATAAAAGCAGCATAAGTCCTACCGAGGAGTAGCCCGATTTTAGGGCAAACTCTCTGCGGCAAAGGTCGCAGTTTTTGTTTTAACAGGAGCTGTTTGAAAAGTACTTTTCGTAATAAAATATCGTCTTTTCCATTGTGACAAGGCGCGACGACGAAGGAATATCCAGAGGATATTTCGAGGAGGAGCAACACAGTCACAGTGCAAAAGAAAGAAATTTTATAGAAAAGGTACTTTGCAAAGAGGTCCACAACAACAAACATGAGCACAAAAGCACAAAAAGTAACACAGATAGCAGAAGGCGCAGAGGCGCTCAAAGGCAGCCAGGCGGTCGTTATCACTGATTTCACGGGTCTTACCGCGAATGATATGAACGCGTTCCGCAAATCGCTTTTCGCGATTGGCGCGTCAATGACCGTCATCAAGAAGCGCTTGCTGAAGTACGTGTTCGAAAAGGAAGGAATGGAGTTCGACCCGAAGCAGTTTGAAGGCCAGACCGGAGTCGTGTTCTCACCGAAAGATATGGTGGAGACGGCAGGAACGGTATACAAATTTGCGAAGACGCGCGAAATGATGAAAGTGCTCGGCGGTTTCGAAGTGGGGGAGAAGAAATTCGTTCCCGCAACGGACGTCGTGAGCATCGGCAAACTGCCGTCAAAGGAGGTTCTCCTTGGCCAGTTGGTCTATATGCTTGGCACCCCGATTCGTTCGTTTATGGTCGTGTTGAATGAAAAGTCGAAGAAAACAGCTAACTAACAAATAACAAACAACTAATAACTCGCAACAAGCAATTAAAAACTAAAACGGAAGCGATTTCGTTATAAGTCATTAGTTGTAAGTTGTAAGTCACGAAGTATATGGAAAAATTTAACGATATTATCTCGAAGGTTGAATCTATGTCTGTTCTCGAACTCTCTGAGCTCGTAAAAGCGCTCGAAGTAAAGTTCGGCGTATCGGCGGCTGCGATGGCAGTTGCAGGTCCGGCGGCAGGCGCAGCGGAGGAAAAGACCTCATGGGACGTTATGTTGACGGCGGCAGGTGAGCAGAAGATTAACGTCATCAAGGTAGTAAAGGAGGCGACGGGTCTTGGCTTGAAGGAAGCAAAAGATCTCGTTGATGGAGCTCCGAAGGAAGTAAAGAAGGGTATGAAGAAGGACGAAGCAGAGGAGTTGAAGAAGAAGCTCGAAGCGGCAGGTGCGGCAGTAGAGCTCAAGTAAATCACTTCTACGCAAAACACCCCGAAAGGGGTGTTTTTGTTTGTGCAGAAAGTAGTACTTGAATAAATATTTATTTCAGAATAAATATTTCATTAGTTATCCACTAGTGCAAAGCATTGATGCCTGATAATCTTACGCATGGCAGAAATGGTTCTGCTGATAAGGAGCGAAAGATGCGCACGAGGAGCTCACAGAGGCGCTGGAGCAGCATTCGCATGGTGGGCCTGTTCGTTTTGGTCCTGGCTCTCCAGTCGGGGGGAGGGGCAAGGGCGGCAACCACTTGGTTTGGTGGTTTGACCCAGGCTCAGAGGAACCAGTACGTCTTGAACACGGCGTACTCGTACCTCGGCGCCACCAACCAGTGCAACTGCAAGGAATGGGCGCGTACCGTAGTGCAAGTTGCTTCCTACTACGGAGACGTCACTATTCCTTCGACTTGCCCGAATGCGAATGGTTGGTACTGGTGCTTGCCACATCAGGATGTTCGGGAAATCCTGTGGACTCCATACGCGAAGCCGATTTACGCGGCGACGCCGGGGAACATCGTGCAGATGAATTATGGACCTTCCCAGGGTCCACACACTGCAATCGTGTGGAGCATTAGCTCGACCAACGTTTGTTTTATCGATGCTAATTTTTATCTCGATTGCAGAGTAACGATTCATCCGTACTACTGCCAACCGCTGAGCGATTTCGTCTCGAATGCTCCGTATCACATGGTGTATGAGGTGACAGGGCACTAATCCTATTGGGGAGTTGGACTACGGTCCGGCTCCCCACTTTTTATTTTGTAAGCTATGATAATGGTATGAAGAACAGAAAGAAATTTTTTTTTATAACAACATTTGTTGTTATGTTAGTCGTGTTTGGTGTGTATGCAAGATATTACTTTTTGACAAAATCGAATATTTTAAGAAATGAGAATCAAGTCTCCCAACAAGTTTCACCGCCCGCATCGCGAGTCTATAGTAATGCCAAGGAATGGAAAACATACAAAGACTCAGAAATCGGACTCGAGTTTCAATATCCGGCTTCAGTAAATGGAGAAGCTACAGAAATAATCAGAAAACAAATTGGGAACGAATTCAGCTATGGAATAGCCAGATATTCTACAAGTACGTATGATTTGGGCGGAAGATATTTGAGCGAGTTTGATCAGTATCTTGGTTTGTATTTCTATTTTTTACGCGACTCCAAGCAATACGTTGGATTAGGGAATGTGTATTTTAACGGTGTTGAGCGTCAATGGTATATGGTGAAAAGTGAAAATGCCGGAGGTTTAGAAAGCCGAATAATATCAGAAAAGAAGATTAGTTGGGATGAGGCAGAGAGTCTCTTAAGACAAAATGATAGGTATCAGAGTCTGACTGGCGCGCAGTGGCCCATATTAAAAACAACAGATGGTGTTGTTGCGTATCCTCGGAGCACTAAATCAGGTCAAGAAAGCTCCGTCAGCTATATCATAGTTAATAGAGATAAGTTGGCATACATTGATTTGGGTATCGTTCGTTTAATTATGGGCAATGTTAATCCTTCAGAACTCAAATCGCAAAGCGAATTATTTGAATCTATAATGAAAAAAATGGTTCAGACTATTAAATTTTAAAGAAGCTCGAAGCGGCAGGTGCAGCAGTAGAGCTCAAATAAGGCGAGAACCTTGTTTCGGTGTCGCTCGGACGAAATAGAAACAGGTTTCCATTTCGCTCCTCGCTCGCCGAAATAGTTCTTCAAAAAACACCCTCGCCACGGCGAGGGTGTTTTTGTCTGGTATACTGAGATTATATGAAAAAGATTTTTTCAGCGTTTGTAGCCGTCATATTGCTTGCGCCGATGTTTGCAATGGCGGACGATGGACCTAGTCCCGAAACCTGCCTGCCCGTGACATGTAAAGCGGTGGACACTTCAACTTCCGTTTCTTTGGATGCGTCTTTGCAAAAGGATTATATATTGGGCAGTCACGATTCATTGGGTGTTGGTAATTGGCACAAGAGCAACTTTCGCGACGAACGATCTAAATATTCTGAAAAAATTGAAATAGGCGATTATCTTCAGCAAGGAATTATAAATTCTAATCAATATGCAGCAGTACCATCGGAACCGCAAGATTTTGATGGCTACGCAATCCTTGATAAAGAGTATTTTTAACCAGAATATCCGAAGCTTTTAAAAACGCAGGATTGCCATTTTCCGAGAGCGGTCTGTCTTCAAAAATCGCGCAAATATATGTGCTTAACACGAGCGAAATACTGGCAAATTTTGACTCTATAGAATCATATATGTACGACTATATAAGCGGTACACCAAAGTTGAATTTTGCGTTAGATGTCGGAAAGTATGCCAATATATATGCGAAGATATTCACGACTGATGATAAAGATTATGGAAAACATATATATGCGACGAAAGGGAAGGTTATAGAATCGCAATATATTGATGTAGACAAGGGTAATATTTTAACTGGTGCAGATTTAAGCATTACATATGCACCCGCGAAGCACGAAGGGTCCTTCGTCGTCCCACTCACGAGCCCCCTTAAATCAGTAAAAAACTACTGGGCATTTACAAAGAAAGACGGCAAGCTCACCCTTGCATGGCAGAAGAGCGAGTATGACTTGGATAACGGCACAACGAAGACGGTTACCAATGCCGATAAAAATGTATCCGCGGCTCTTTTGTTCGGCAGCACTCAAAATGTTGCTACTCCAACCTCATCAGTTGTCACATCGACCGTAAGCGCTCCAATGGTGCCCGAAGCAGAGCAAAACGTAGGATTTTTCGCAAGATTCTTCAGATTTATCTTCTCTTGGTTTAAGTAGTGTCTATGCTCACGTACGTCTATCAGTTTCTCGACGCGCTACTATTCTCTGTCGCAGTAGAAAGCGTGGTGATACTGCTTCTCTGCATAGGGCTGAAAAAGGATAAAAAAGTGGTATTTATTGCGGGGTTGGGAACATTGTGCACTATTCCATACGTCTGGTTCGTATTTCCAACCTTCTTTTGGTACTCGGCAAGCGGGGCGTTTTATATAGCCGAAGCATTCGCATTTTTGTTTGAGGCGTTGCTCTATAAAGTGCTTGGGAAACTGAATTAGAAAGAGGCGTTGCTCTTTTCCTTTTCAGCGAACGCAGCATCATTCTTCCTCGGGAAATTGTTCTAGTGGATTTTCTACGCAAAACACCCTCGCCACGGCGAGGGTGTTTTTGTTTGTGGTGGTGTGCGTATAGAGAATTGCGTTTTGTCCATGCAATTGCTATAAATAATGGCAGTAAATCACATGGGCAATTAGCTCAGCTGGTTAGAGCGTTGCATTCACATTGCAAAGGTCACTGGTTCGAATCCAGTATTGCCCACCAAGATAAAAAACACCTCATCAGAGGTGTTTTTTGTATCTAGTTAATACTGGATTCGAACGGGAAAGGGGTCGGGAAAACGGGAGTTTTCCCGTGGCGGAGCACACGAACCGATGAGTTCGTGAAAATAATCAGCGTTGCGCGATTATTTTGTTCGATTTCCAGTATTGCCCACAAATAAAAATAGCGTGCCGGAAGGCGCGCTATTTTTATTTACAGTCCCTTGCCGAGTGTGACGAAGAGAAGTATCGCCGAGAGCGCCATAAGCGCGAATGTGCCCCATACAAACGTGTTCGAAAGGATTCCACTACGATACTCTCCCATAATCGTTTTATTGCGCGCCACGAGCGCGATTATAAAGATTAAAGGCACTGCGGCGATACCGTTGAAGACCGCGGTAAAGACGAGCGCCTTCATCGGGTCTAACCCCACAAAGTTAATGGCGAGGCCGATGATGGTGGCGATAGTGATGATGCCGTAAAAACCGTGCGCTTTTTTCAGTTTGAGATTCAATCCTTCCTTCCAGTTCAAGGTTTCGGAGAGCGCATACGAAGCGGACGCAGAGAGTACGGGCACGCCAAGAAGTCCGAGACCGATAATGCCGGTCGAGAAAATAACTTTTGCGAGGAATCCTGCGTTCGGGAAAGAATTCACAAGTGGTTCAAGCGCTTTTGCCGCGTCTGCCGCCGTGCGGATATCGAACACGCCGTTCGCGTGCAATACGGTAGCGGCAACGACGATGATGCACCACGTCGCAATTTCGGAGGAGAGCATGCCGATTGCGGTATCAAAGCGCAATCCGCGCATAAAGCTTGCCGTCATGTGCGGCTTTCCGTTATGCATCATATGCTTTTCTTTTTCTTCCTCAACCTCTTCAGATGCCTGCCAGAAGAACATATACGGCGAAATAGTGGTGCCGAAGACGCCCGTGATGATAAAGAGGAAGGCGAAATTAAAATCGACGTGCGGAATAAACGTTGCGCGCAATAATTCTCCCCACGGTTGCCTCACAAGGAATACGGTAAGCGGATAGGCGAGAAGCGAGAGGGCGAACCACTTCAATACTTTCGCGTAGGTTTTATACGAAAGAAAAATTTCGAGCACCAAAATAAGCGCGGTGAAAAGCAAGACAAGGACGCCAAAGGGAAGCGGAATGATGAGTTGTGCTGCCGCGCCCATAGCGCCGAGGTCTGCGCCGATATTAATAGTATTCGCGAGCACAATAAGCCCGACCATCGTGTAGAGAATCTTTTTGCTGTAATGCTCTTTTACTACTGCTGCGAGGCCTTTGCCGGTCACGGCGCCGATACGTGCGCACGCCTCCTGTATCGCAATCATAAAGGGAAGAAGCGCCACTGCGGTCCAGAGCTGGGCATATCCGAACTGCGCGCCTGTTTGCGAGTAGGTGGCAATGCCTGACGGGTCGTCATCCGCCGCTCCCGTAATCATTCCCGGACCCGCTTTCTTAAACAATTTTTGTGCGCCTTTAAACATAATTAGCTTCAGTATAGCTGAGCGGAGGACGCAAACAAAACGAATTTCCCTCAACCCGCTCCCGCCGTGCCGATTACGACGCGTCTGCGCTTCCGTTTGGGTTTCGGGAAAATTGTTTTCTTTGCGTTCAGCTTCGAAGTTATCAGTTATAAGTCGTTAGTTATTAGTTAGTCACGGTGGGGAACGAGCAAAAAATGGGTCGAAAAAAGCACGCAAGAAGTACAAAGTGGATAACTATCGGGTAGGGCAAATTAGTGTAGGAAAACAAAGGGCTATTGCGCATTTGCGGGCCTCTATATTGTTTTTGACTCGTAGGGTTGTGGTGGTATACTGGTGTATAGAAGTGGGGGAAAGTGGATAACAGTGTGGATAAGGCAGGAATCTGGGGATAACTCGATAAAAATATGCTCTTAGGCGAATTCAAACATAACGTAGATGCAAAGGGGCGTCTTGCGGTACCCGCAAAGTTCCGCGACCTCGTGGCGAAGGGCGCCATCATTACGCGCGGTTTGGATCACTGTCTTTTTGTATTCGGTCTTGAGGAGTGGGAGATTTTAGCAAAAAAATTGGTGGCATTGCCGCTTGCACAGGCGAACTCGCGCGCATTTGCGCGTCTTATGCTTGCAGGAGCAATGGACGTAGCGGTAGACGCGCAGGGGCGCATTCTTGTACCAGATTACCTCCGCGAATATGCGGGGATGAAAAAGCAGGTTGTTGTAGCGGGTCTCTACAACAGACTTGAAATCTGGGATGAGGAGAAGTGGGAAGCGTATAAGGCGAAGACGGAGTCCGCGTCGGATGAGATTGCCGAGAAGTTGGGCGAACTCGGAATCTAGGACCTATGCACACGCCCGTACTTTTACATGAGGTAATAGAGGCACTGAACCCCCAGCCCGGAGAGTTTGTTATCGACGGCACATTGGGAGCAGGAGGGCACGCACGCGCAATAATTGAGCGAATAGGGAAGTTCGGAATGTTTCTCGGTACCGATTGGGACCCTGACGCAATTTTGAACTTTAAGGCTCCTGAATCAGGCGCGGTGCAGAAGATAATTACGCGCAACGCGAGCTACACCGCAATTCCGGAGATTCTTCGCGATGAAGAGCTTCCGAAAGCAGACGGCTTGCTGCTCGACCTCGGTTTCTCTTCAACGCAGATTGATGACGCGAAGCGCGGATTCAGTTTCCAGCACGACGGCCCGCTTGATATGCGCTATACGACGGCAGGCGCGACAGCAGCGGAGATTGTGAACAGTTACCGCGAAGAAGAACTTGCCGACATTCTCTACAAGTACGGCGACGAGCGGTTCTCACGGCAGATTGCGGAGCGAATCGTGAAAGAGCGCCGCACTTCTCGCATTATAACGACGAGACAGCTTGCAAGCATCGTAGTATCGGCAATGCCCGCCAGATTCCGCCACGGACGCATCCACGCAGCGACAAAGACATTCCAGGCGCTCCGTATTTACGTGAATCATGAGTTCGAGAATATCGAATCCATCATCGCGGATTTCGAAAAAGTGATGAAACCGAACGGAAGAGTCGCAATTATCACATTCCACTCCCTTGAAGACGCGATAGTGAAGAAAAAATTCCAGGAATTGGTGAAATCAGGGAAGGCGGAACTCATTATGAAGAAGCCGATAGCGCCCGCAAGAGAAGAAATTGAAAAAAATCCGCGAAGCAGGTCAGCAAAGTTGAGAGCGCTCCGCTGGATGCCCGACAAAGAGATTACCTCAGAGACCAAACACGAACATTATTTATAAATTATCATGACCATTATTTGTCCACAGAAAAAATCCGAATTGAAATATTTTCTTATCGCCCTTTTTGCGATAGTATTAGTGGGCGGTGCGTTTTATATCATCGGAAACAGTTCGCTTGTGGAGAAAAGTCATGAATTGGAAGCGTTAAAGAAGCAGATAATTTCACTGAAGACCGATAATGCGGATCTTAAAAACGAATATTACCGCCTCACTGACCCTGCCCGATTGGAAACAGCAGCGAACAACTCCGGATTAACGCTCGAGAAACGGCCGCAGTATCTCACGAGCAAACAATGAATCCCGTTAGAGTTTTACAAGTCGAATATGGTAACTATCAAAAATATGAGAAAGGGCGTGATTAATGAAAGGACAATAATTGTAAAACTCTAACGGGATGAAGGCACGATTCTACATTCTCGCCGGATTCTTTAGCATACTTTTCACCCTCCTGGGCTACAAACTCTATTCCCTTCAGATACTGAAGGGTTCTGATTATGTTGAGAAGGTAGCTGCGCGCAATGAGCTTGCGGAGCAGCAGAGTTTGCGTCGCGGGCAGATATTTTTCACCGATAAGAACAATACGAACATTCCCGTAGCGCTCAACAAGGAATTTCCGCATATTATTGCTATCCCCAAGGAGATTCAGGATGCGCCCGAGGCGGCAAAGATGTTCGCGTCTATTCTTGGCGTATCGGAAGCAAAGCTTGAGGAAGTATTTTCATCAAAACTGAGTTATTACTCGCTTATGGATAAGGCGAGCGAGGAAGTGGTGGCGGCGGTAAACGCCGCAAATACCCCGGGCGTTGAGGCGTCTGTGGCGCAGTACCGTTATAATCCGTTCGGCTCGCTTGCGTCGCAGGTTATTGGCTTCGTCGGCAAGACCGATAAGAGTATTGAGCCCGTGGGGCTGTATGGGCTTGAGAAGCTTCACGATGAACAGCTCGCAAAGGGAGACGACCTTTCATTTACCATCGACCGCAACCTGCAGGCAGAAGCGGAACAGGTGCTCGATAAGCTCATTGAAGAACATAAGGCGTCTGGCGGGACCATTTTAATACAGGAACCGAAGTCGGGAAGAATTCTCGCGATGGCGTCTGCGCCCGACTTTGACCCTAACACATACAGCGATGCTCCCATCCGTACGTTTACCAATCCTGCGGTGCAGGCGCAATACGAGCCGGGCTCGGTATTTAAACCGCTCACGATGGCCGCGGGTATCGATTCGGGTTCAATCACGCCCGACACTACGTTCGTTGATACGGGCCATGTGACAATGAACGGCAAGACTATCACAAATTGGGACCATAAAGCGCATGGCAAGATTACGATGACGAATGTTATTGAAGATTCCGTGAATACGGGCGCGATTTTTGCGCAGCAGAAAATGGGACGCGAGATATTTTATTCATATTTGAAGAAGTTCGGTCTAGGCGAACTCACGAATATTGATCTGCCCGACGAGGTGCGCGGCGATTTGAGAAACCTTGAGAGAAAAAAGGCGCCGGACATTGATTATGCGACGGCTTCATACGGTCAGGGTACGGGCGCGACGCCGATTCAGATGATTACCGCATTTTCTGCAATCGCAAACGGAGGCTTGCTTATGCGTCCGTATGTCGGCGCGGACACAAAGCCGTACGTGGTGCGCCGCGTGATGAGCGAGGAGACCGCGCTCAAAGTTACGCGCATGATGGAGTCAGCCGTGGAAAAAGCGAAGCTTGCGGCAATTCCCGAATACCGCGTGGCAGGAAAAACAGGCACCGCGTTTATTCCCGAAAACGGAAAGTACAACGAGAACGCGCTTATTCACTCGTATATTGGCTTTGCTCCTGCGGAAGATGCAAAGTTCGTGATACTGATGAAGCTCGAAAGGCCTGATAAACCGCTCGCGGGCGCGACCGTCGTGCCGAAGTTCAAGGAGATTGCTCAGTTTGCGTTGAACTATTATGATATTGCTCCCGACAAGTTAACCACGATTACGCCATGAAAACGTTGATGCTCAAAATCTTGCAGTGGAAGCTTAAAGTTCTTGCAAGGGCAACGATAGCCCGCTATGAACCGGGCATTGTGGGCATCACGGGAAGCGTAGGAAAAACCTCGACAAAAGAAGCGGTCCGCACCGTACTTGCAAAGGAGCGCAGGGTCCGCGCGCCGTCGAAGAATTTTAATAATGAATTGGGCTTACCCCTCGTTATTCTTGGCGATTGGGAATCAACGGACGGTTTTTTGTTCTGGCCGCGCGTAATTCTTTCCGCAATCTGGCAACTCATCATTAAAAATCAGAATTATCCCGAGGTCCTCATACTTGAGTACGCGATAGACAGGCCGGGCGATATGAAATACTTACTCGACATTGCGCGCCCGCATATCGGCATATTTACCGCAATGGGAGACATTCCTGTGCATGTTGAATACTTTACGGGGCCCGATGCGGTAATGCGCGAGAAAGCGCGTCTCATTGCTCAGCTTCCCGCGACGGGTTTTGCGATTTTGAACGCCGATGATCCGTTAGTGATGGAGTCAAAGGCGCAGACACGCGCGCAGATTATTACCTTCGGCTTTGAAGACCGTGCAGATGTCCGCGTTTCAAACTTTGTAAACAGATTTGATGGAACCTCAGGTGGAATTTCCTGCAAGCTCGGCTACAGCGGAAGCATGGTGCCCGTGCGTGTAGACCGCGCGCTCGGCAAGTCGCAGGCGTACTCGATTGCGGCAGCCGCCGCCGCGGCGCTCATCTTCGGCGTAAATCTTGTGAAGATTGCGGAGTCGCTTGGCGAGTATGAAGCGCCCGCAGGCCGCCTGAAGCTCATTCAAGGCATTAAAGAAAGTTTTATCATCGACGACACCTATAACGCCGCGCCCGCGTCTATGAATGTGGCGCTCGATACATTGAAATCGTTGAACGCGAAAAGAAAAATTGCAGTGCTCGGCGATATGTTGGAAATCGGAAAGTATACATTGGAAGCACACGAAGGTATCGGCAAGTCGCTCAAGAAGCGCGGAGTGGATATGCTTATCACCGTCGGTATTCGTGGAAAGCTGATTGCGGAGGCGGCAATCCGCGGAGGAATGTCCGAAAAGTCCGTGGCAACGTTTATGCTCGTCGAGGAGGCGGGGAAGTTCCTCCAGTCAAAGATTCAGAAAGGCGATCTTATTCTCGTGAAGGGTTCGCAGGGAGTGCGTCTTGAAAAAGTAGTTGAAGAAGTGATGGCGGAGCCTGCACGCGTGCGCTCGCTTCTTGCGCGTCAGAATGATGAGTGGCTGAAGAAACCCGGGTTGTACACGGGGGAATAATGTGTCATAATCGTTCGCGTTAGACGGCTCGTCACAGGCTTGCCGAATGGCCCTATCGTCTAGTGGTAGGACAATGCCCTCTCACGGCATAAACAGGGGTTCAATTCCCCTTGGGGCTACTAAAACTAAAACATCCCGCTTGGGATGTTTTAGTTTTATCCCAAGGGGAATTGAATATAGCGGAGGGGGTCGGGGAACCGCGGTCGGTTCCCCGTGTCGGAAAATATTAAAAACCGAGGGTTTTTAAAAGCGAAGCCCCGTTGCTGGGGCGTAGCGCGTGAAATTCCCCTTGGTCTGTTGGCTCGCGCAGGGGAATTGAAGTTTCGTCGATTGTGATCAACCGAATGATTTGTTAAGATTTTGATGTCTTTAAATTAAACAATACCGTCGCGTACTATGAAGTCGAACAAATTATCCCTCCTCTTTTTTACGATTGTGTCCGTCGTGGTTCTAGGTCCGCTCGCCGCAAACGCCGCCTGTTTCACCGATAACCTGACCATCAACGACCAGGCTGAACGGCTTGATGAGCGCATGCAGAATCTCGCGCACCAGACCGGTTGCGCGCTCGAGACGAACGACGCCTTCATGCAAATCGAAGCGAACACCGCGCCGGCCCTCAGTGGGTCGATGACCGCGCTCGGTGCCTACACCCAATCACTTCGGGGTACCGGTTTCGCGGTCACCCAAGTGAATGATGAGAGCGGCACGCATTTTAAAATTGTTGCTAACCCAACTTCGTCTCCGACCACGACCACCGCTTCAGCCGCAGCGAAGAACAATCAGTTGCTGCTCCTGCTCGCCGCCTTGGCAATCATCGCGCTCGCCGCTGCTGCCAAAATATTCGTCTTCAAGAAAAAAACCACCCCAGGCAACAAGCTGCGATAAACAACGAAACGGGTTATGCTTTGGGCTATATCCATACACAGCTGAAGCTTAATGCCTCGCATTGAATTGAGCGTCGGAGCTTATTGCAATAAATAAAAACACCCTCTAGTGGGTGTTTTTATTTGTCTTCCTGTTTGCCTTTGCGTGTCGTCTTTTATAAAATAAAGACACTATGCATTCCCCAGAGTTCGATTTTCTCAAGAAAAAGTATGAACTTCAAAAATCGCCGGAAGTTGAGAAAGCGGCGGAGCGCACCGAAACTCGCACCGGAGAAGAATTACCCAACGACCCCGCAACCCGTATCGCCAACTATCTCTCTCGTTTCCATGAAATCACTGACCGTGAGGATGAGGAGTCCCGTACGCGTGGTATGGACGCGCTCAAAGAAGTGCTCCACAAGAAATTTGTCATTACGGCGGAGGAAATTCCCGACTCGTATTTTGAGTTGCAGAAGCGAATTGCTCGTGAACAGGGTCATGGAGATTTAGAAATTACACCCGGGGTACGGAAGGGAATGGAAGAGATTGTGGTTAAAGATCAGACGCAGAGTCTCGACCGGTGGATTGACTATCTGGCCTCAGATGACGCCGGGTACCCAGACTGGCTGAAATATTTTGCTTTTCGAGCGGTGACGAAGATGGGCGAGCTTGATAAGGAGAAGAAGGAGTTCAAGAAGCGTAGCAGGGGAACAACGGGGCTTTTTCCCGATCTGAACCGTGAAGCTCTTGCATACGTGCTTGATGCGGTGGAACAGCGTTATGGCAAAGGTAAAAAGATTGAGGACAATCCCGATCTTGAGAAGCTCCTTAACGATGCAAATTTCGCGAAGCTCTACGCCTTTGCGATTGAAAAAGTTACGCCAGCTTCTCCTGAAGAGAAGGAGAGTGTGAAAGGCGAGTGGCGGATATTCCCGGAGGGGTCAGACCCCACGATCCTCACCTCTTCCCTTCAGGGGCATGGCACCGGCTGGTGTGTGGCGGGAGAGTCGATGGCGGAGAACTATCTTAATAGCGGTGATTTTTACGTCTATTATTCTGAGGATGCGAAAGGTGCGTATACTATTCCTCGGATTGGAATCCATGTGGATGAAGGAGGTGTGAATGAGGTGCGTGGCATTGAGGCGGACCAAAACCTCGAAGGAGCCGTAGTCGACATTATGGAAGAGAAGGTGCGCACGCTCCCCGGTGGAGAAGAATATAAACAAAGGGCTGCGGATATGAAACGGCTTACGGCGGTTGATGTTCGTGCGAAAAAAGGCGAGCCCCTCACAAAGGAAGATCTTCGCTTCCTTTACGAAATTGATAGAGAAATTGAGGGATTCGGTTATGAGATGGATCCGAGAATCGAAGAACTTCGCTCAGGAAGAGACCAGCGGGAAGATATTGCAAAAATCTTTGGTGTTCCCGCAGAACAGGTGAGCCTTACCGAAAAAGAGGCGCTCAGCGGCACCATTGCCTTTCACTATGGCGACCTTCACCTCGATGAAATCACCTCTACCAGGAGCCTCAAATTGCCCCGAGTAGTAAGCGGTGACATCAATCTAAGCAATCTTGCCTTCCCCGAGGGTCTTGCACTACCCCGCGCGGTTGGCGGCGCTCTCGATCTTAGTCATCTAACCTCCGCCGAAGGACTTATGTTACCCGAAGAAATCGGTGGCGTCCTTCGTCTTGATAGCCTCACCTCCGCAAAAGGTCTCGTTTTCCCTAAAATAATGAAAGGCGGTCTTTATCTCGGGGGCCTCACCTCCGTTGATGGTCTCGTTTTACCCCAAGAAGTGGATAAATACCTTGACCTCGGGGGCCTCACCTCCGTTGATGACCTCATTTTGCCCCAGACAATCGATGGAGGTATCAGTCTCAGGAGTATTACTTCTGCTAAAGGACTTACTTTACCAAAAATAATTAACGGCTATATCGATCTCAGTCACCTTGTGTCCGCAGAAGGTCTCGTATTGCCGGAAACGGCAGGTAGCGATCTTCGTCTGGACAAGCTTACCTCTGCCGAGGGTCTCACTTTGCCAAAAACAGTGAAGGGCAATCTCAATCTCGAGGGTCTTACCTCTGCCGAAGGTATCATTTTCCCTGAAAAAATTAGGCACTCTCTTCAGCTCACCAATCTCACTTCTGCCAAAGATCTCACTCTGCCACATGAAGTATGGGGCAAGCTTGATCTCAGCCATCTAACCTCCGCCGAAAATTGCATATTTCCCGAAACAGTGGGTAGCGACTTGTATCTCAGCTCGCTTACCACCGCAAAAGATCTCACCTTACCTAAAACGGTGGGCGGCATTTTTAATCTTGCGAACCTCTCCTCCGCCGAAAACCTCAGATTTCCTGAAAAAGTAGGGGGCGGTCTTCGTCTCGATAATCTCATTTCCGCAAAAAATCTTGTATTGCCGCAAGAAATAGACGGTTTTCTTAATCTCAAAAACCTTTCTCACCTAAAAGATGTTGTATTCCCCAAAACAGTAAGCGGCTACCTGGATCTTAAGAGTCTCACTTCCGCAAAGGGTCTCGTCTTGCCTCAAGAAGTGGGTGGCTATCTTGATTTGAATGGCATTACTTCCGCTGAGGGTCTTACATTGCCACGCACGGTGGGAGACGACCTTGCCCTCGATAATCTCACCTCCGCAAAAGGTCTCATTTTGCCCGAAACAGTAAAGGGGAGCCTCAGCCTTTACGGGCTTTCTACCGGAGAAAAGAAAAAATTATTCAAACAATATCCGCAGTATGCGGGAGAAAGTAGGGAGGGGTTTGAAGACGAACTCGAGGACGAGTTTGAAAATGAGGATGAGTAAAACTAAGAAATACGACATTGTGTTCTCGTGGAAGAATAAACGACGGCAATAAAAACACCCCGCTATTGATGCGGGGTGTCGGATTATTGCCCTTCTAGTGCTTCGTGGAATCGCCGACACTGTTGCGCAGAACGAGGTCGATGAACTCGCTGATGTGGAAGGCGAGACGCTCGTAATACTCGTCGGCCTCCTTCATCTCGGTGAAGTCCGCGGGCTGGTGCAGGAAACACCCGCGCTTCTCGCGCGGAATCCTCCGCTCACGGAGCTCGCGCGCCGAGTCGGTGCGAATGTCCGTGCGGTACGTGATGGCGGCGCCTTTCGCGGTGAAGGCGAGATCGAGCTTGATTTCGTTGCCATTGTTCCCGACCGCGTAGTCGCTGTTGGCGACGACGAGGTTCAGGGGGTCGAGGACGTCGCGCCGGCAGTCGTTCACGATTGCCTCGAGATTGAAGTTTTCCTCGTCGATGTGCCGCTTCTCCTCGCGCTGAGGGAGGATGACCTCGTGCCCGAGACGCGTGAGGTGCTTTTCGAGGAAGAGGAAGTGAAGACGTTCGCCTGCGTTGAAGAATCCACCTGCAAGATACAGTCTCGCCATCCGGTGTGCTCCTGACTGAAGAAGGGGTTAAGGTTCTGCGCTTACCGTACCACTTGGGGCGTGTATATGTCCAGCATATTGACCGAGGATAAATATAGTTGTAAAACAAAGTCAGTTCGTTAACTCCTACTTTAGAAGCGAGGTGGCATATGGGCAGAGTGTTCACGTGGGACGAAGTGAGACGGGACAGAATTCCAGAGCGGCGGGATTTCGAACATGTGTTTGCGCGGATTCGGCAGGAAGTCGAAGACACAGAAGGAATTCTCGGCGGAATCTTTTGCGGTTCTGTCGGGCACAATACCTGGAATATCCGCAGCGACATCGATTTCGCAGTGCTCTACAACCCCCGCGAGCTTCGGGCGGTGATGAGCGCGTTTTGCCGCGTGAACGAATTCGCCGCCGGGTTGAATGTGCCGATTGAGTTCATTCCGGTGGACGTCGAGCTTGCGGCGACGCACATGCACACGCTCGACCCCTCATTCCTCGATCATCTGAGCGGCATCGTGGAGCAGACGGGGTATCTCAAGAGAAACCCGCTCGAAGTGCTAGTGGCCGGAGCGATAACCGACCGGGACGATGTGCGCAATTACGTCAAATTCAAACTGAAGACGTTTGAAAAGGCGCTGTGCCGTTTCGCGGGTATGAACGACCCGGAAAAGGCGCCCTTGTTCCAGAAAGCGCTCGAAGTCCCCATTAACACCGCGCGGAAGTTGCTTCGCCTGTACGGCGTGAAGATGCCGGACGACTCGAAGGCATCCGTGGAGCGCTATTACGTGGAGACGGCAGGTCCCCGTGAACGCGAGCTTTTCCTGAAAATCGTGGCGGAGGACAAGAAATACACCGAAAGGGTGAGCAAGTTGGCGGTTCGGCACCCCCCTCAGATGTATCTCGGTGCAATGGAGTACTTGGAGAAAGAGGGGCTGTGGGACGCGTTCGAGTTCGTGCGTCTTGTGGCGCTTCGCCTCGACTAAAGCATCAAAACCCGCGTTGAATATGACGCGGGTTTTTTGTATTTTGTGCACAATTGCGGGACTAACTAATATCCTGTATTTTATATAGGGAAAGCGAAAAAATCGCTATGTTTAATGACCTCCTTACACAAATTACACCGGTCATTCAGCACTACGGCGCATGGGGTGTTTTTGTTATTTCGTTTATTGAAGAAATTCTTCCGCTTCCGTCGACATTCTCATATCTCGCAGCC
>JAKAHO010000009.1 GCA_021814835.1 bacterium | reverse complement strand
CAAAGGACAAGCAGATTGGCACGCTTATCGCTGAGGTTATGGCGAAGGTCGGCCGTGAGGGCGTGGTTACGGTTGATGACTCGAACACCGTCGGCAATTCGTATGAGCTTGTAGAGGGTATGCAGTTTGATAACGGCTACATTTCGCCGTATATGGTGACAAATCAGGAGCGTATGGAGGCATCGCTTAGCGAGCCGTACGTATTGGTAACTGACAAGAAGATTTCTTCCATTCAGGAAATTTTGCCCGTGCTTGAAAAGATTGTCGCAAGCGGAAAGAAAGAGCTTGTGATTGTGGCGGAAGAAATTGAAGGCGAGGCCCTCGCAACGCTTATTTTGAACAAAATCCGCGGAATCTTTACGGTGCTCGCGGTAAAGGCGCCGGGGTACGGCGACCGCAAGAAAGAAATGTTGCAGGATATTGCGATTGTGACGGGCGCGCAGCTCATTACCGAAAGCCTCGGAAGAAAGTTTGAAACGGTGGAGCTTGCTGATCTCGGCCATGCGCACCGCGTGGTGTCCGATAAGGATAAGACGACTATCGTCGACGGTAAGGGAGACAAGAAGACGATTGATGAGCGCGTGAAGCAGTTGAAGGCACAGCTCAAAAATACTGACTCCGATTTCGACAAGGAAAAGATTCAGGAGCGTCTCGGTAAGCTCGCGGGAGGCGTGGCCGTCATTAAAGTCGGCGCACCGACAGAATCGGCACAGAAGGAGTTGAAGCAGCGCGTTGATGATGCGGTTTTTGCTACAAAGGCGGCGATGGAGGAGGGAATAATCCCCGGAGGAGGCATCGCGCTCTTCAACGTGTACTCACTTATCGCGAAACATGAGAAACATGCGAACCCCGTAGTTGAAGCAGCGCATACGATTTTGAAAGCGGCGACCGAGGCGCCACTTATGGCAATCATCGCAAACAGCGGTGAGAATCCTGAGAAGATTGCGGACAAGCTCCGCGCGCGCGCCGCACACGATGCATGGAAAGGATTCAATGCATATAAGAACGAGATTGATGACTTGAAAGCGGCGGGCATTATTGATCCGCTCAAGGTTTCAAAGACCGCGTTTATGAATGCCATTTCGGTTGCGGCGAACTACCTCACCATCGGCGCAGCGGTCACAGAGATTCCCGAAAAGAAAGATAAGATGCAGGGAGGTATGGGAGGCGGAATGCCGGGTATGGGAGAGTATTAAAATAGCGTTGGAGGATACGGAACCGCCCTTGTAATGGGGGCGGTTTTGGTTAAAGATAGTCCCAGCTGTTTAACACCTAACCCCTCAGTGGAGGATTCAGATGACCAAGAATGCACTTCCTGCCCGCATCGTTGATGAAGCGGGTCTTACTACGCTTAGGCCAATCAGCCAGGGTGCGGAGAAATGGCTGTTTCGCCCCATTACGTGCCTCGATCATGGCTTTGTGTATATGTGCGATTATATGGGCAATGATCATTCAATCGTGCAAGCCGCGAACGTTTCTTTCGGCCGCGGTACGAAGAAGGTGAGCGAAGATGATACGCTCATTCGCTACCTTCGGCGCAATATGCACACGTCGCCTTCGGAAATGGTGGTATTCAAGTTCCACTGCAAGATGCCGATTTTTGTCGCGCGCCAGTGGATTCGTCACCGTACCGCGAGCGTGAACGAATACTCTGCTAGGTATTCGAAGATGTCGAACGAGTTCTATATGCCCCCGCCTGATGAGCTTCGCAGGCAATCAACGATGAACAAGCAGGGTCGCGGAGAATTGCTCACTGACGACCAGTGCGAGCAGGTTGCGGAGATCCTCGGAGATACGTATCGCAAGGCGTGGGATGGATATCACTCGTGCCTTGATATGGACCTTGCGAGGGAGCTTGCCCGCATCGGCCTCTCGGTTGCCAATTATACCGAGTGGTATTGGAAGATTGATGCGCACAATCTTTTCCATTTCTTCCGTCTGAGGCTCGACCCCCACGCGCAGAAAGAGATTCGCGTGTATGCGGAAGCGATGGCGCGGATGGTGAAGGACGCTATTCCGAAGGCATATCGCGCGCTCGAGATGTACACGCTGAATGCAATGACGCTTTCCGAGATGGAAATCGCGTTCATCCAGAAGCATCCTGGCGTGCTTATGACCGAGGAGGAGCTCTTCGGGGCTTACCTTCCGTCCGTTGATCACAACGAACGGGAGGCTCGCGAGTTTGTGGAAAAAATGAAGAAGTTGAGTCTCGTGAAGCAGTAATGCAAATGCCCCCGCCGATATCGGCGGGGCTTTTTTTGTCTTCTCTTTTGTATGTGGTAAGCTGTAGGTAAGATACACTTATATGAAAAATAAAACATTGTGGATAGCAGGTGCGATAGCGGCGGTCCTTATTTTCTTTGTATGGACCTCCTACAATGGATTTGTGGTGAAAAATGAGGCGGTAGACGGACAGTGGGCGCAGGTTGAGGCGCAGTATCAGCGCCGCATGGATCTCATTCCGAATCTTGTGGGCGCGGTACAGGGCGGCATGAAGCAGGAGACCGCGGTATTTTCTGCAATCGCGGATGCGCGCACAAAGTATGGCAGTGCAAAGACGGTGGATGAAAAGGCGGCGGCGGCAACGGGAGTTGAGTCGGCCCTTAGTCGTTTGCTTGTGGTTATGGAAAATTATCCGCAGTTGAAATCACTGGAAACGGTGCATGACCTGATGGTCAGTCTTGAAGGAACAGAAAATCGCGTGAGTGTGGAGCGCGGACGCTTTAATGATGCGGTAAAGGACTTCAATATGTCCGCAAAGCGTTTTCCCAGCAATGTAATCGCAAGCATGTTCGGCTTTAAAGATCGCGCCTATTTTGAGGCAGCAACAGGAGCTGAGGTCGCACCTAAAGTAAACTTCTAGTCAGCATGAGGAGGGTAGTTACACTCTTTCTCGTCGCGCTCGCAACGATTCCTGTCGTTGCGTTTGCGTATACAAACCCCGGCATGCCTCGGGGTTTTGTGAATGATTTTGCGGGAATGATGCAGCCGCAGGAGCGAGTGCAGCTTGAACAGAAAATTGCATCGTTTGCGAGCAGTACAAGCAATGAAATTTCGGTGGTTACCATAAAGAGTCTTGACGGCGATACGATAGAAAATTTTTCGGTAAAGCTTTTCGCGGATTGGAAAATCGGAAAAGCAAAGAAAGATAACGGGGTGCTTCTGCTTATCTCGCGCGATGACCGCAAGATGCGCATTGAGGTCGGGTATGGGCTTGAGGGCGCGCTTACCGACATTCAGAGCGATGAGATAATTACCAATGACTTAATTCCCAATTTTAAAGCGGGAAATTACTATGCGGGCATTGATGCGGCGGTGCGGGACATTATGGCGGCAACGCAGGGCGAGTATACATCCTCGGCACAGGACAAGCAGGTGGTAAATGCGCTTTTTGATTACTGGTATTTCATTCCTCTTGTGTTCGTGTGGCTTGCAAGCATCCTCGGGCGCTCAAAGTCATGGTGGGCGGGCGGAGTGCTGGGCGGCGTTATCGGCGTTATCATCGGTTTTATAAAAGGTTTTCTCTTTTTCGGCGTTGTTTCAATCGGCGTACTTATTCCTCTCGGGCTTATATTTGATTATTTTGTTTCGAAGTCGTACGACAAATATACGTCGGGCGGAGGTGTTCCTCCCTGGTGGCTCGGCGGAGGAGGCGGCTCGCACGGCGGGTTCGGTGGCGGGGGAGGGTTCGGCGGGTTTGGAGGCGGACGGTCGGGCGGGGGAGGCTCAAGCGGAAATTGGTAATTTATTCATATGAAGCATACTTTTGGAAACACCATCATTATTAACCTTGGCGGTTCGGTTATTGTCCCGGAAGACATCAATATCAAACTTCTTTCGCGTTGGCGAGAGTTTATTCAGAAATATGCCAAGAAACATACATTTGTAATTGTGGTGGGCGGCGGCAAACTCGCGCGGAAGTATCAGGAGTCTGCGCGCGCTATTCGCGCTATTACGGTTAAGGAAGGCGACTGGCTTGGTATTTTCGCGACGCGCGTGAATGCAAAACTCGTACAGACCGTATTCGGCAAACTTGCGGCGTCCGAAATCATCGACAACGCGGAAAAGCTTGGTGTTCTTTCGGCGCCTGTTACTATCGCATGCGGGTGGGAGCCGGGATCTTCAACCGATCTTATCAGTGCCCGCATTGCGAAGTATTATGGCGTGCCTGAAATTGTAATGGCGGGGAAGCCTGCGTATGTGTTCAGCAAGAACCCTGATCAGTTCGTGGACGCCCGGCCCTTTGCGAAGCTCTCGTGGGCCGAATATTGGAAGCTCATTCCGCACAAGTGGGAGCCCGGCGTTTCCGTGCCCATTGACCCCGTATGCGCGAAGTTTTCTAAGGTAAATAAGCTTTCAGCTATCGTTGTGGACGGCAGAAACATCAATAATATTGAGTATTTACTGCAAGGAGAGGAGTGTGAGGGTACTATTGTAATATAAAAGGCGTATAAAACGTCTTATAAGTAGCCGCATCACTACGGCATATCAAAAAGTCATTTGATATAATAAATTAAAGGTATATGAACAACATAATCAAAAAAACGTCGGTACTCGCGATGGTGGCAGTATTCGGATTAATGGGCCGAGGAACGGGTTTGGTTGCGCATGCGCAGACCGCAACGGACACAGCGACGGGGACCGTTGCACTGGTCGACCAGTCGGACTTTATTAAAGAGTTGCAGGCGCTTATTGCGCAACTGCGTGCAGACAATGCCCGTCTTTTGCAGTCCCGCGATATCAGCAGCGCGGATACGGAGCATGCGGGCGATCAGCAAGGTACGAATGTCGTCATTGACGGCGAGAAGCCGCATAGCGAGATAGAGAAGGAAATCGACACTGAAGTCGAGACTGAAAGTCCCGAGAGCGAGTCGAGGGACGCGGAAAATGAGATTCAGAATGAAGGGCGCGGCGATAAACACGATCGTGCGACCTCCACTGAACAGCGTTCAGGCGAAAACAATAGTCAGGAAAATGGCGGCAACAATGCCGATCAGACTGACGGTGAGTCCAACTAATTATTAATCAATGCGTAAATACATCTCGATTATTGTAAGCGCAGTTGTTATCGCGGCATTCGCGTTTATCGTATATGTGCAATGGAATAAGACGCCTGCCGCACCCGCTGTTACGGAGCAGGTTCCCGCGACCTCAACCGCACCCGCGGTAACGCAGGCCCCGAGGCCGAAGGCGGTAATCACGGACGTGATACTCGGGAAGAGAGTCGGCGCTGACGGTATTGTGAATATGGCAACGACCACGTTCGGCACGAGAGATAACATTTACGCAGGCCTCACGCTTCAAAATGCACTTGCGCGTACGGAAATTTCGTATATCCGCACGTTTAACGGCCAATATATAGATTCGAAAGTTTCGCATCCAACGAAAGATGGCGTGCAGAACTTCTACTTCAGTTGGATATTGAATGCAGGAAAGATAAGGAAAGTCGGCAATTATACCCTTATGTTCTTTGTGGATGGTGTGAAGTCTCAGACAGTTACGTATGTGGTAAAGTAAGAAAATGCCGCCCTTTGTCGGGCGGCCTTTAACGCGCCGCTTATGGGCGGTGCTCGGTATTTAATCCTCCATCCTCGCGGTTGAGGTGAGCGAGAACAAGCTCCCGCACTTCGGACAGTGATCCGTCACAGCAAGAGATCCAGCGAGTCTGCCGCTCTGCATCAAGGCGATAAACTGCTTTACCGTACCCAGGCCATAGCCATCATTGATAACGGTATAGGTCACCTCGTATCCGCAGCCCTTGCAGCTTCGCTTTTCTTGGCTCATTATATCAACCCCTTTTAATGTACAGCCGTTAATTTACGATACATCTTGCATCCGACGGATGCAAGCTTGAGTACTTCCAACAAGACCTGGTGTGCTTTTTGACAAATTGATGCGTCGGCGTTGTGGAATGGCGCATTTTTTCAATTATATTTTCAATTTTGTTTTTGATAGAATGATCCTATGGCAAATAAGAATGTGTGCGGCAAGGAAATAAAGCAGATAGAGAAATTAGAGGCGGAGATACACCGCATTAAAAGATTGGCGTACGTCGACGAGCTGACCGGGCTTTTCAATAGACACGGATTCAAGGTTGAAGCGGACAAGTTTCTCCATGAGCTGAATGCTCCCAAAGAGGAGATGACGAAGCGTCGTGTCGCGCTTATCAGCAATTTTAGCATTATTATGGTGGATGCCGACCACTTTAAAAAGGTGAACGACGTGTATGGCCATCCTACAGGAGACGCGATACTCAAAATGCTCGCCGTCGCCATTACTGGCAGAGTGCGCGATCTCGATATGGTAGGGCGTTGGGGCGGCGAGGAGATAATAATAGGTTTGCCGGGCGCGTCTGAGAATGATGCGGCGATGATAGCCGATATAATCAGAGAGAAAGTCGAGAAAGAACGCGTGGTAAGCAAGAAGAAAAGCGTCGGCGTTACTATCAGTTCGGGCGTTGCGGCGCACGCTCATGGCGATACGCTCGAGGCGCTTATTCACAAGGCGGACAAAGCGCTCTATGAGGCGAAACACAGGGGGCGCAATTGCGTCGTGCGGTTTACGGAATTAAAGTCCGCAAAATAACCATGAGGGTTTTACTTCCTAAAACTCTATACGAAACCGATCCTTCCTATGGACCGGTTTTCTTTCTTGCGGGGCCCGTGCGCGGAGGAGATGATTGGCAGGCAGATGCATGCAGAGAAATTCAAAAACACATTCCGCATTTTTACGCGGCCCTACCCTGCAGATATCCTGAACACCATCCGTTAATGAGGTTTTGTACGGGTGGAAAAGAAAATCATTTCGACCGCCAGCTTTCGTGGGAGCGCCACTACCTAACGCTTTCTTCCGAAAACGGCTGCCTTCTCTTTTGGTTGCCCGCGGAGAGTAAGAAAAATCCCCGTGAAGGGAATGAGCCGTATGCGATGGATACGCGGGGAGAATTGGGCGAATGGCGCGGACGCCTTATGCATAATCCAGGACTGCGGATTGTGGTGGGTGCAGAGGAAGGTTTTCCCGGACTCAGTCAGATTCAGCGGAATTTCAATTTTGCGATGAACTCTGATTTTCCGATATACCCGACACTCGCGGAAACCGTTGCGGCGGGCGTCGCGAAAGCACAATAATTACTTCTTCCAGCCTGAACGGGAGAGATTAACTTTGCTGTCGTTCAACATGAGCGACACCCCGAATAGCCGCATCCTCGCCTTCATTTGTTGCTCCTTGTTGGGAAGGCAGTACGTTGGAAGCTGCCTTCCTCTGCGCTTAGCTCAAATGCACTATGCGTGCCAGATTGAATATTCATGCTCTTTCGCCTACAATCGGAAGTGCTAGGAGGCCTCTACCTCTTAGCGTGGAGGGGTCGCATAGCGGTCTAGTGCGCAGTCCTGGAAAGACTGTGTACCGCAAGGTACCGAGGGTTCGAATCCCTCCCCCTCCGCATAATAAAAGAATACTCATGTCGGGTATTCTTTTATTAACAGAGGAGGGATTTGTGTCTCTTCGGGACGTCTCCCGTAGGGAGAAACGGCGGAGCTGGTGCCTAGACCAAAGTATGCAGTGGCTACTCATCGGCTCTCTACGCTTTCTCGCATTCGCTGGATTATCTTTCTGAAAACGTTAGAATAGTTGAGGGTGGAACTCACTAAGAACTTTTAACTCGCAATGGAAAATACGCTTAGCTCTAGCATGTGCAAGTGAGAGGGTTTTTATCATTAATATGACTTCTAATTTTATCGGCGTTCTCTGGGCTCTTACTGCCGTTGTCGGTTGGGGCTTTGGAGACTACCTCATTCAGAAGAACTCCCGAGAGCTCGGTATTTGGAAATGCCTCTTTTTCATTTCCCTTATAGGAGTTATTGGACTTTTGCCCTTCGTCTGGGGCGATCTCCATCTTCTGTTTGCTGTCAAAGCGTTGCTCTGGATGGGTATCACGGGGATTGCTATGACCGCCGGCAGTATCTTTGTGTTCGAATCGTTTAAAGAGGGCAAGCTTTCGATTATGGAGCCGGTAATCAGCGCAGAGCTTCCTATTGCGGTTCTTTTATCAATAACGTTGTGGCACGAAAACCTTTCTTTGGCTGGCTGGCTGCTAGTCCTTACTATTTTCTTAGGTGTTTTGCTTGCGGTCACGGAACACCACGCTCATCTTCATTATCACAAAAGGATTTTCGAAAAAGGTGTTGCATTTGCTGCCGCTGGCGCACTTGTAAACGGATTTATCGATCTTTTAATGGGCGCTTCAAGCCAGGAGGTGTCACCGCTTTTGACTGTTTGGAGTGTATGGCTTATCGGGGCAATCATCACTTTCGCTTATATAATCTATCGCGGAGAGGTTGGAAGGCTGAGTAGGGATTTTATGCGCTATCCCCGGGAAATTCTTGTGCTCGGCATTTTAGATACTGGAGCATGGGTCGGGTTCACTTTTGCGGCAGTTCGGATTCCCATTTCTATCACCGCTGCGATTACAGAAGGATATATTATTATCGCCATCCTTATGGGACTTGTCGTAAGCCGTGAACAATTGCGACAGCACCAACGCGCGGGAGCGGTCATCGCGGCGATAGGAGTGATTCTTCTTGCTGCCACGACTGGGTAAACACGTATAATAAATAGGGTCATTTGGACGTTGTTTATTTGTTAAAATAGTTGTGTATGGCAACGAAGCAATCAATGGCTGACTATATCACCGACCAACTTGCAGGAGCGGGGGATGTGTATGCCCGTAAAATGTTCGGCGAATATGCGCTGTATTGCGACGGGAGAGTAGTGAGTCTTATTTGCGACGATACGCTTTTCGTAAAGATTACCGAATCAGGGAAACAATTTGTTGGGAATTTTTATGAAGAAGGGGAGCCGTACAAGGGAGCGAAGCCGTGGATGGTGATAAACGGCGACCGCATTGAAGACCATGAGTGGCTCCGCGAGCTTGTGCGCATTACCGCAGACAATGTGCCGTTGCCTAAACAGAAGAAAATAAAGCGAAATGAAGCATAAACTTTTATACTGGAGTCCGCGGGTCTTGTCGCTTTTGTTCGTCGTGTTTTTGTCTGTGTTCGCTCTCGACGTATTCGGTGTGTATGAAGGATGGGCGCTCGTAATCGCACTATTCATGCACCTCCTCGCTCCGCTTATTGTGCTCCTTGCGGTTATCATCGCGTGGAAACGGGAGCTATTTGGTGCTGTCGCGTTTATATTTTTCGCGCTCTATTATGTGTGGGCTGTCGGCATTCATATGTATTGGAGCGTCTACGTTTCTATTGCGGGACCATCAGCGCTTATCGGCATATTATTTTTCATATCTTGGATTCAAAAAAGGAGGAAGTAGGGTTTTGACTCGTGTGTTGAATAGTTGTACGTTTGCAGGCGCGCGGCCCCTTTTTAATTCGCGATTTCTGTGGTTTGATGGGGTATATGGAGGTCGGAAATGCAAGACTCATTTTCAGATATTTCGGCGTCGTAATGCTATTGGGCATTCTTGTATTCCTTGGGTTTTCGACCGATAGAGAGCGCTTTAGGCATTTGCTTGGCGCTTCTATTTTTGAGACGTTGCCCCGTTCCAAGGTAATGCCGATGCCGAGCGAAGTGCGGGCGATTTACGTGACTGCAAATACCGCGGGAATTCCGAGACGTATGAATGATCTCATTTCGTTTGCGCATGAGTCGGGTATGAATGCGATGGTTATAAACGTGAAGGACGGCGACGGGCTTTATCTCGGCGGAGAGATGGAGGCTATCGCAAAGCGGTTGCGCAGCGAGGGGATTTACCCCATCGCGCGTATTGTGGTATTTCAGGATAATTATTTGGCGCATATGTGGCCTGAGGAAGCGCTCAAAACGAAAGACGGAAAGTTATGGACTGGCGGAGGAGTGGCGTGGATGGACCCCTCGAGCGTGGATGTGTGGAACTACACGGTTGAGGCAGCGATTGAGGCGCTTGATGAGGGATTCTCCGAGGTCAATTTTGATTATGTGCGTTTCCCTGCGGACGGCGACCTTGAGGCAATCGTGTATCCCGAATACGAAAAAAAGCTCACGCGCGCGGAAGTCATCAACGGGTTTTCAAAATATGTAACTGAAAATGTGAAGAAGGCGTACCCTGACGCGAAACTCTCCGTTGATATTTTTGCGCATAGCTTACTTGATAATGGCGATGTGGGTATCGGTCAGCACTTCGTAGATATCGCAAAATATTTTGATGTGGTCTGCCCCATGGTATACCCGTCCCATTACGCGCCCGGAAACTTCGGCTTTCAGAATCCTGCCGATGCGCCATACGAAGTGGTGAGGGGAACACTCGACGAAGGGCTCCGTAAGCTTGCGGTTGCCACGAGTTCACATGCTTTGATTCGCCCGTGGCTACAGGACTTCAATATGGGTGCAATTTATAACCGCGATAAAGTGCAGGCGCAGGTGAGCGCGGTGCGCGACTCAGGTCTTCAGGACGGCTGGATGATGTGGAACCCTTCGAACAGATACGACAGAGTTAAATTTATTGCGGGCTCAGATATCCAGGCGAAGCGATAGAGGGAGAGTATTGACATATATAGTATTTTGGGTTATTCTCCTTTTCGGACCTTTACCAAGGAGTTTTACGTGCAGACCGCAACGAACGAGAAGCAGAAGCCGCACCACAAGAAGCCGCAGAACAAGTGGTGCTGGTACATCGAGCCGCTCGACGCCCACACCAACGGGGTCGTCGCGCGCTTCCTCTTCCAGAAGAGCGAGAACGCGACGGAGCTCCGCGACAACGAGGGGCACCTCCGCAAGGTCTGGGAGTGCGCGCCCGACGAGGCCGCCAACCTGCGCCAGAGCGCCAAGGCCGAGCGGCTGAAGCTCAACATCTACATGAAGTACAACGGCAACCCGCTCGAGCTCTGCAACAGCCCCCAGAAGAAGTTCGCCAAGAGGCGCCGCCGGCGCTGATACACCCGCCGCTCATCAATGATTGATGAGCGGCATTTTTTTATCCCTCGGCCAGGGACTTCGAGGCGTCGCACAATTGCCTGAGTTGCCGAGGACGGGTAGACTAGAGCCATATGGCGAAGGAAGTCGACATTATTAAAGAAAAGCTGCCCGTACTTGATGTCGTGCGCTCTTATGTAGCGCTTTCGCCCGCAGGTAGGAATTTTAAGGGGTTGTGTCCGTTCCACCCCGAGAAAACTCCCTCGTTCATTGTGTCGCCCGACAGGCGGAGCTGGCACTGCTTCGGATGCGCCGAAGGCGGAGATATTTTTACCTTCGTAATGAAGTACGAGAATATGGAGTTCCCCGAGGCACTCCGTTTTCTCGCCGACAAGGCAGGCGTGCCCATCCGTTCGCTCGACCCCGCGCATCAGCGCGAGTTCGGTATATTATTGGATATCAACGAAGATGCAAAGAATTTTTATGCCGAGTCATTGCAGAAAAATGCGGCGGCACTCGAGTACGTGCATTCGCGCGGACTCACGGATGAAACGATAAAAGAATTTGAACTCGGATTTTCTCCCGGAGGAGAGTCGCTTACGCTCTACCTCATCAAAAAAGGATACGACGTAAATGATGCAGTACGTGCGGGGCTAATTTATAAAACTGCACGGAATATGTTCCGCGACAGATTTGAAGGGCGTATTATGTTTCCGATATGCAACTCAACGGGCAAAGTAGTCGCATTTACGGGCAGAGTATTCGGCGCGCAGAGTGCGGATGCGGACGTGCCGAAATATGTGAACAGCCCCGAGACGCCCGTGTTCAATAAATCGCGCGTGCTCTACGGTTTGCACAAGACGAAGATGGAAATCGCGCACTCAAAAACCGTGGTGGTGGTTGAGGGGCAGATGGATTTCCTTATGGCGTGGCAGTGCGGCGTACGGAATGCCGTTGCGGTATCAGGCACGGGGTTCACGGAGAATCATTTGGAAAAATTGAGGCGCCTTGCGGACACTGTCGTCGCGAGTTTTGATAATGATGAGGCGGGCAGGAAGGCGATGGAGCGCATGCTCGATATGTTGAACCAGTATGACTTCCACGTGAAGGTCATTTCCTTCGGCACGTACAAGGACCCCGCGGAGGCCTTGCAGCACGACCCAACATCACTCGCGAAAGTAATTGAAAGCGCAGAGCCCGCATTCACGTTCCTTTTTGAGCGGTATTTCGGCAATGAGAAGGTTCGCGGCGACATGGCGATGAAGAAGCGCGTTATTGTGCACCTCCTTACGCTTGTGAGCCATTTGAAGAGCCCTGTTGAGCGCGGTGAGTGGGTGAGGGCGCTCAGTTCCGCATCGGGCGTGAACGAGAGCACTCTGCAGGAGCAGATGAACGAGCTTGCCGCCCCTGTCGTAAAGAAGGAGGAAGCGCAGAGTCCGCAGGACTCGTTTGAGGAGAGTAGAGTGAGTAGAATCTCGCGCCAGCTCGTGCAAATCGCCTTTACAAGCGACGAACTTAAGGGTATAATTTTGCAAAATAAAGAATATATGCCGAGAGGGTTTATCGATATCATCGAACACCCCGAGGCGGAATCCGCAGGATTATCCCAAATGCAATCTTCATATACATTTGGATCCGCGGATGCGGACGAGATTCGGAAGGAATGTTCCGAGCTCATAAAACAATTACAGCTTGAATTTTTCAAGCGGGCGCAAGAAGGCGCGAAAGATGAATTGCGTGCGGCGGAGCAGGAGGGAGACGACGAGAAATTTTCCTCGGCGATGGGAAAGTTTCAGGAGTTTTCAAAAAAGATAAACGAATTGAAAAAATAATAATGAAGAAAAAAACCACCGCGAAGAAGAAGACGAAAGCAACGAAAGGAAAGAAACCGGTTGTGGTAACGGGAAGGCCTCCGAAGAAGCCGAAGCGCATTGCGCACGTCCCCGAGGAGTACGTTGCCCGCCTTGAGGAGCTTGTGAAGCGCGGCCGTTCTCGCGGTTTTGTGAATGATGCGGAAATATTGAACTATTTCCCTGACATCGAAAAGAATCTTTCATTTCTTGAGGAGGTTTATATGCGTTTGGAACAGGAGGGTATTAAGGTGCGTGAGACGACGACGCTTATTAAAAATGTTGAATCCGAGCGCGAGGAGGTTTCCGCTAAGGAGCTGCAGGATGCAACCCGCATTGAGCATGATTTGCCGGACGCCGTGCAGATGTATCTTAAAGAAATCGGCAGGACGCCGCTTTTGAACTCAAAAGAAGAAAAGGAGCTTGCAAAGCGCATTGAGGCGGGCGACGAGCTTGCACGCCAGAAGCTCATTCAGGCGAACTTGCGCCTCGTGGTTTCTATTGCAAAGCGCTATGTAAACCGCAGTCCGCATCTTTCTATCCTTGATTTGATTCAGGAAGGAAACATCGGTCTCTCGCGCGCCGTCGACAAGTTCGACTATCGCCGCGGGTTTAAGTTTTCAACGTACGCAACGTGGTGGATTCGCCAGGCGGTAACCCGCGCGCTCGCTGACTATTCGCGCACTATCCGCATTCCTGTGCATATGGTGGAAACGATTACGAAGTACACGCAGACGAAACGCCGTTTGATGCAGGAGCTAGGGAGGGAGCCGTTGCCAGAAGAAATCGCAACCGAAATGAATTTGGATGTCGAGAAAGTTCATTACATCCAGAAGATTTCACAGGAAGTTATCTCGCTTGAGACGCCTATCGGCGATGACGATGAGGACTCGACGCTCTCGGACTTTATCAAGGACGAGACGAGTATGAGCCCCGACCAGCTTGCAAATGCGGCATTGCTTCGCGACCAGATTAAAGAGGTTTTGATTGACCTTACTGACCGCGAACGCAAGATTCTTTCGATGCGTTTCGGACTTGAGGACAACATTCCTCATACGCTCGAGGAGGTGGGCAAGGTGTTCGGCGTTACGCGCGAACGCATCCGCCAAATCGAAGCGAAGGCGCTCGATAAAATCCGCAATCATCGGGACATTAAGAAATTGGAAGGGTACTAACGAAACAAAAGGGAGTTCTTACGGGCTCCCTTTTGCGTTGGAAATGCGGTATATCTGGTGATACAATTCAAAAACTATGGGTAATGTGACCACAAACGAAATGCGCGAGAAATTCCTTAAGTTTTTTAAGGAAAAAGGACACACGATAATTCCTTCCGCATCGCTTATTCCCGAGAATGACCCTACGGTTCTTTTTACGACTGCGGGTATGCATCCGCTTGTTCCGTATCTCCTTGGCGAGACGCACCCCGGTGGAAAGCGATTGGCTGATGCGCAGAAATGCATTCGCACGGGCGACATTGACGAGGTGGGCGACGCAACGCACCTCACGTTTTTCGAGATGCTCGGCAACTGGTCGCTCGGCGATTATTTCAAGAAAGAGGCGATTGAATGGAGTTATGAGTTTTTGATGAGTAAGCAGTGGCTCGGTCTCGACGTAAACCGCCTCGCGGTTTCGGTCTTTGAAGGCGACAAGGACGCCCCGCTTGATATGGAGGCATTCGATATCTGGAAGCGTCTCGGTATTCCTGAAGCGCGCATCGCAAAACTTCCGAAGAAGAATAACTGGTGGGGGCCTGCGGGTGAGACGGGGCCGTGCGGACCCGACACGGAGATTTTCTATTGGACAGGCGACCCCGAAAAAGTTCCTGCGTCATTTAATGATGATAACGCGTTGTGGGTGGAGATTTGGAACAACGTGTTCATGCAGTACTTCAAAAATAAGGACGGCAGTTTTGAACCCTTGAAACAGATGAATGTTGATACGGGTATGGGACTTGAGCGCACAACCGCAATTTTGAATAACACACAGGTGTACTCGATTGATGTATTCCAGCCAATCATCGCGCTCATAGAAACGCTTTCAGGAAAGAAGTATGGGACCGATACGGAGACGACGCGCGCGATGCGTATCATTGCAGACCATATTCGTGCTGCGACGTTTATTATCGGCGACCAGCGTGGTATTGCGCCCTCGAATGTCGGCCAGGGCTATGTATTACGTCGCCTTATTAGGCGCGCAGTCCGCTATGGAAAACTTATCGGTATCACTGACCATTTCGCCGTGAGTGTTGCAGAAGAGGTTATTAAGCAGTTTGGCGGCGCGTATCCCGAGCTTAAAACAAACAGCGAGAGAGTGAAGACCGAGCTTGCGACAGAGGAGAAGAAGTTCAGTGTTGCACTCGATAAGGGACTTAAAGAATTTTCGAAATTATTGCAGGTGGACGGCAAGGTCGCATTCGACCTCTACCAGTCTTACGGATTTCCTATAGAACTCACGGAAGAGCTTTCTCGCGAGCGCGGATTTTCAATAGACAAAAAAGTGTTTGAAGAAGAATTTAAAAAGCACCAGGACCTTTCACGCACGGCGTCTGCTGGAGTTTTCAAGGGCGGACTTGCGGACAATTCTGAGGAAGTCACAAAGTACCACACCGCGACGCATTTGCTCAATCAGGCATTGCATATGGTGCTTGGTAACCACGTTGCTCAGCGCGGAAGCAATATTACGAAGGAGCGCATGCGCTTTGATTTTTCGCACCCGACGAAAATGACGCCCGAGGAGATTAAAAAGACAGAGGATATTGTGAATGATGTGATTAAGCGGGATTTGCCTGTTCATTTTGAACTGCTCACTATGGAAGAGGCGAGAGCAAAAGGCGCAATCGGCGTATTCGAGGACAAGTATGAGAAGCTTGGCAACAAGGTGAAGGTGTATTTTATCGGCGATTTTTCGAAAGAAATGTGCGGAGGGCCACACGTAGAACACACGGGCGCAATCGGTACGTTTAAAATTCAAAAAGAAGAGGCGGTTTCAGCAGGTGTGCGCCGTATCCGTGCGGTAGTTTCGTAAGAGTTCTTTTCTCAAGTAAGGTATAATGAAATAAATGGCAGACGAGCGCCGCGATATTGTATATTTTGGCCGTACTAATTTCCGGAACAAGGACCGGCTTTTTGGCATCCGCCGCCGCGACCGCAGACAGCATATGTATGTGATAGGACAAACCGGTACCGGTAAGTCCAACATGATTCATAATATGATTGTGCAGGATATTGCGAACGGCGAGGGCGTGTGTCTTGTCGACCCGCACGGAGAAAACGTAGAGAGTATTCTTGAGAAGATTCCCGAGGACCGCATGGATGATGTGGTGTATTTCAATCCTGCAGATTCCGATTTCAATATAGGATTTAACGTGCTTGAGTTGCCCGACCCGAAGTATAAGCATCTCGTGGCGTCGGGTCTTATGGGCATTTTTACAAAAATTTGGTCGGGTGTGTGGTCGGCGCGTATGGAGTACATTATGAACAATGCGATTCTTGCGCTGCTTGATACTCCCGGCACTACATTGCTTGGCATTACGCGCCTACTTGTAGATAAGAAGTATCGTTCGGAGATTATCGGAAACGTGAAGGATCCCGTCGTAAAAGCATTTTGGATAAACGAATACGAGGAGTGGAAGGACCAGTTCAGAAATGAGGCTATCGCCCCTATTCAGAACAAAGTCGGACAGTTTCTTTCGACATCGCTCGTGCGTAATATCGTCGGTCAGTCAAAGAGCACGATTGATATCCCCGATATTATGAATAGCGGGAAGATATTCCTCGTGAACGTTTCAAAGGGACGCATCGGCGAGGACAATTCGGCATTGCTCGGCGCCATGCTTATCACGAAGATTCAGCTTGCGGCCATGGAGCGCGTGCGCATTCCCGAAGCAGAGCGCGTAGACTTTTATCTTTACGTCGACGAGTTCCAAAATTTTGCGACTGATTCCTTTGCGAACATTCTTTCCGAGGCGCGCAAGTATTACCTGAATCTCATTCTTGCGCATCAGTATATCGGTCAGCTTGTGACCGATGCATCAACATTGGTCCGCGATGCGGTGTTCGGCAACGTGGGTACGATGGTGACGTTCCGTGTGGGAGCGGCTGACGCGGGTTTTTTGGAGAAAGAATTTGAGCCTGAGTTCGGCATTCAGGATATGGTGAACCTTCCGAACTATCATATTTATTTGAAGTTGCTTGTGGGAGGTGTGCGCAGCAGGCCGTTTTCTGCTACTACCTTGCCGCCGCTTTCACTCGCGTCTTCCAAAGACGCCGCTGAGCGTGTTATTCAGAATTCACGAAAGAAGTATGCGCGACCGCGCTGGATTGTTGAAAACGAGATTACCGAATGGAGCGGTATAAACGAGGAATCGGAAAATTCGGTTGATTGTATGAATTGCGGAAAGCATGTGAAGCTTCCGTTTACGCCGACGCCGGGAAGACCCGTGTACTGCCCCGATTGTTATGCGAAAGTGAAGTCGGGTGAGATTGCGCCCGTGCGTGTTGCGGCCCAGTCTTCAGGAGACGCTCAACGCAAAGCGCCGGCAAGGGGAGTCGAGGAGTCCGCGAAACGCGGTATTGAATCTGAAATGGAAAGAGGCGAACGCGTTGCTCCTCTGCCACACGCGCCAGAGAAGGATCATTCATTTTTTGAAAAGAAGCAGCCGACTCAAGGACCGTCGCGTCCTGCGCGAAGGCCAAACCTTCTCCATGAACACCCTACTCCTCAGCGCTCGGTATCTCAGCAATCTGCACCCGAGGAACGCTCCGCGGTAAGCCTGAGAGATTTAACCTCAATGCCCGCGAAAGAGGAGAAGCCGAGAACGCGCGGTGTGCAGGACATTGCCGAGCTTCGGAAATCGCTTGATGAAGCGCTTGGAAAGTTAAAGAAGTGATAAAACAAAAACCCCGTAGTAGAGATTCTCTCACTACGGGGTTCTTTTTAGTTCTTGTCTACTCTTTCAAAATATTCTCCCGTCGTCGTATTCACTTTGATTACGTCGCCCTCGTTAATGAAGAGGGGAACGTTTACGCTCGCGCCTGACTCAAGAAGTACTGACTTCGTGCCGCCCTGCGCCGTGTTGCCCTTGATTGCGGGAGGAGCCTCAACAACTTTAAGGTCCATTTTTACGGGGAGCTCGATATTTACGAACTTTTCGCCGTACTTATATGACTTTACTTCCGTGTTTGGCTTCAGGAATTTCGCGGCGTTTCCGAGTAATTCCGTGGTAAGCGAAAAACGGTTTTTCGGGTTGCCCACTTCGTTGAACCAGTACTGACCCTTCGCTTCAAAGATGAACATTACCGGAAGCATGTCGATTTCCGCCTCGCGGAAGTCCTCGTTCTGGTGGGCGGCGTATTCAAGCAGCTTGCCCGTCAATAAATTCTTAATTTTAAGCTGGGCAACAGGTTTTCTCTGTTGCATACGGATGAACGCGTACTCCTTTACTTCGTACGGATCAGGGTCGTCATTCTTGGTGAATATGGTGCCGATCTTCAGCTCGTTGTATGAGAGTTGTGCCATAGTTTTTATAGTATATACGGATTATTTGATAAAAGGCAACCGATGCAATATGATTTCCCTACATCTATGTCAAGGAGCGCACAGGCAAAGAAACGCAGTGTATTTGTTGGAATGTCAGGCGGAGTCGACAGCTCCGTCGCGGCGTTGTTATTGAAACGCGCGGGATACGACGTAACGGGGGTATTCATAAAGTGCTACAACATCGACGGCTGTGCGGAACGCGATGCGGAGGATGCCCGCAGAGTCGCGGGGCAGATTGGCATACCCTTTTATGTGTTTGATTTTGAAAAGGAATATAAGAAAAAGGTGGTGGAATATATGATAGAGGGGTATAGGGCGGGGCTTACGCCGAACCCGGACGTAATGTGCAACCGCGAGATAAAGTTCGGATTATTTCTGAGGCGCGCGTTAAAGCTTGGCGCCGACTATGTGGCAACGGGACATTACGTGAAACTTCTCACCTCGCCTCGCGCCCCCGCGAAGAGAGTCTCCGGGGCGACGCCCAAGTCTTACTCTTCGCGAGCGCGCAGAGGCTCGCCGCTGTTTGCTCTTGGAATTGCTAAGGACTTGAATAAGGACCAGTCATATTTTTTGTGGACGCTTACACAGAATGAATTGAAGCATTGCTTGTTTCCGCTCGGTGGGCTTACGAAGCCGGAGGTACGTGTACTAGCAAAAAAAGCGTGGCTCGCGACCGCGGAAAAGAAAGATTCGCAGGGAATCTGTTTTTTGGGAATGGTAGACGTAAAGGATTTTCTGAAAAAATATATTAAGGCGAAAAAGGGGAAGGTACTTGCATCAGATGGCACGGTAGTTGGCGAGCATGACGGTGCGGCATTCTACACTATCGGTCAGCGCCATGGATTCAGGCTGAGTTCCGCGGTTTCGCGCGGCGTGAAGGATACACTGCCTCACTATGTTATTTCCAAAGACGTGAAGAAAAATACGATTACGGTTGCCGAGGGCAGTGAGAATCCGTTGCTCTTCAGGAAGAATATTTTACTTACGGGAGTAAATTTTGTTGTGCCGCTGAAAGCAAAGACAGAAGTTCTGGCGCGCGTCCGTTACCGTCAGTCCTTATCACTAGCGACGCTCAAAAAAACGGGCAGTAAGGCGCACCCGACGTATGAACTTGCGTTCAAAAAACCGCAAAAGTATGTGGCGGAGGGGCAGTCGGCAGTGCTCTACAAAAAGGGAGGGGGGCTGGTCGGAGGGGGTATTATCGTGTATAATGGCTAGGTAATGAAAAAGGCATTCGGAATCATTGCTGTAATAGCGTTGTTTTTCGCAGTTTTACCCTTTGTCAGAGCAGAATCTACGGGCCCCGCATCAAAGGCGGCAACGTCCACCGAACCCACCAAGTGGGAGGTTTTGGGTTTGATGCAGAAAGGGGGTCTCATCGCGAACAAGGTATACGAAGAAACTTTTTCAGAGAATGAAATAAACGAATTCATCGGGCATCAACTCGATATCTATGGTAAGAAGTGGTTTATCGATAGCGCAGCAGTACAACTGAACGATGGAGATATGGATATCACGCTTCACGTGTTGCGTCCTTTTCCGGGCAATCTTGAAATTAACGCCTCTATCGACGTGCAGGACGGTAAGGCGCAGCCCGTTATCAATTCTGCGTGGTACGGATACTTCCCCGCGCCCGCATCATTCGTTGAGCGCATTGGCAACTTCATTATGAAGAAGAAGTCCGCATCCGAATGGTTTGATATCGGTAATGCGCACTGGGAGTCAGTCGCTATCAAAGAACATTCTCTCTCATTTGCGGTCCGCGGTGCGGAGGAGCAATAAGAGAACGCGATATGCTGCCGTACGAAATATTTTTCTACGGCGGCGTATTTTTTCTCACAGGGGTGCTTGCGGCAAGCGGCAGCATTGCGCCGTTTTTTATTACAACAGGAACACTCATCGTTGCACTTCTTATGTATTTATATCGGTTGCGGAGCGGGGAGGCGCGTTTCGCGTGGTTTGCGTGCCTTATTCTTTTTTGTGCGGCGGGTTCGTTTTACTTCAGACTTGATGATGTGCGTTTCCGTTCGGTTCAAATCCCTTATGGCGCGAAAATTGCATTTTCGGGCGTAGTTGCGAGCGACCCCATAATCAATAACGGCACACAGCAAATGAAGCTTGCGGTAACCGAGCCATACAATGCTCAAGTTCTTGTTACTGCGCGGCTATATCCGCGTTTCAAATATGGGGAGGTGGTACAAGGAATGGGAGCCGTCGCGAAGGTGGAGATTTCTGGATACGCACATTACCTCGAAAAAGAGCGGATACGGGGGACTATGAAGTATCCAGTGCTTGAATCAACGGGAGAAAACAATGGTTCGCGTATTATGTCCGCACTTCTTGCCGTAAAACATGCAATTATGAATGCCTATTCGGATACTCTTCCGCCTCAGGAGGCGGTATTTATGGGAGG
>JAKAHO010000038.1 GCA_021814835.1 bacterium | reverse complement strand
TCTTTTTCTCAGGCGTGCCATCTATACCGAGAAGAAATGCGTCAATCTCGCCCACCCCCTCGAATACTTTTGCCGCGACGGTTTCTCTTATTTTATCTACCGCGACGCGCGCATCTTCAAAAGAAAACGTGCTCACCTCGCGCGTCCCCTTACTCTTACCCGACGGGACTGCAGCAGTGAAGCGCCTCCCCTCGCCGTCAATAACTATCACTTCGATTGTCGGCTCGCCTCGCGAATCAAATATTTTTCTCAGTTCTATTTCGTGAATTTTCATATACGTTATGACACAAGGTTTTTCGGCGTTCCCGCAATGAAACTTGCCACGTTCTCCATTGTGGTATTCAGAATGCGCTCCATCGCTTCCTGCGTGTTAAATGCATTGTGCGGCGTAATGAGCGCGTTCGTCATATGCATAAGCGAATGGTTTTGAAGCATCACGCGGAGCTTTTCTTCCCTCATCTCCTTTGAACCGACGAGCTTCATTTCATCCCGAACATCCCCTTCTTCCTCCAGTACATCAAGCCCCGCCCCCGCGAGCGTACCGTCCATCAACGCATCCACCAGTGCCGCTGTCTCCACAATGCCCCCGCGCGCGGTGTTCACAAGATACGCGCCCCGCTTAATAAGTTTTACCGTATCACGGTTGATAAGATGGCGCGTTTGTTCGGTAAGCGGGCAATGGATAGTAATCACGTCGGCATTTCCAAGCACCCCCTCCAATGACGCATAAGAAAAATTAAATGTTTTTGCAGCTTCTTCATTCGGAAACGGGTCGTATGCAATAACATGCATGCCGAAACCGTTGCCGATTCTTATCGCTTCCTTGCCAATGCGTCCCGTACCAAGCACGCCGAGCGTTTTACCCTTCAGGTCGATTCCGCGCAGACCTACAAGCGAAAATGAATCAGTTTCCTTTATCTGGTCTATCGCGCGGTACTGCTTGCGCGTGAGATTCAGAATAAGTCCGAAGGCAAATTCAGCCACCGTATTGTCGCCGTATCCCGGGACAAAGCCCACCCTCACTCCGCGCGCGCTGCACGCAGGAAGGTCGATATGGTCATAGCCCGTTGAACGCGTGGAGAGATATTTGAGATTCGGAAAATATGCGAGCGTTTCCGCATTTATTACCGAATTTACAAATACTGAGATTACATCAAAATCAACAACGCTCGGCGCGTCTTTTGCGCTTATCTTATCATTGCTGAAACGAAGATCGTGCCCCCCGAAACGTTCGCGCAGCATCTGCTCTTCCCACCCTTCAAGTTCAAAAAATCCTATCTTCATGCGTCGCTATTTCGTTGCGGGCGGCAACGGCTCCGTTTCGCAAATAGCCGTCGGCATCGTGGCAGTCGGATTTCCGTGCTTTATCCATGCGCCGTTCTGACATACCCACGCGTCCTCAGTACCGCTCAATGAGAACTTTATAAGAATTGCGAGCGCGAGAAGCAAGGTGATGGAAACGAAAATCAAAAATACTTTTTTCATTATTCCGCACTTTCGGTTGTTTTTGCCGCCGGCCTTTCTCTTGGTTTCTTTTCTTTCTTTCCGAGCGCCATAATAGTCTTAATAACGGTGTCGGGGTTCAGTGACATACTCTCGATTCCCTCTTCCACGAGAAATTTTGCAAAGTCGGGATAATCGGAGGGCGCTTGTCCGCAAATACCAATGTACTTCCCCATCACTTTGCACTTCTGGATAATTTCCGCGATAAGTTTCTTCACTGCGGGGTCGTTTTCGTTGCCGATATGCGTCACGATTCCCGAATCGCGGTCCAATCCGAGCGTGAGCTGGGTAAGATCGTTTGAGCCGATGGACATTCCATCAAAAATATTCAGGAACTCATCTGCGCGCAAAATGTTCGAGGGAATCTCGCACATTACATACACCTTAAGTTTCTTGTCTTTCGCGCGTTCAAGACCGTGCGCCTCCATCGCCTCAACAACTTTTGCTCCCTCCTCCGGCGTTCTGCAGAACGGCACCATCGGCACCACATTTGTGAGTCCCATTTCATCGCGCACTTTTTTCATTGCCTCGCACTCCAAGCCGAATGCTGCCTTAAATTTCGGATCGTAGTAACGCGATGCGCCGCGCCAGCCCAACATCGGGTTTTCTTCACGCGGTTCGTAGAGTTCCCCGCCGATAAGCTTGCTGTACTCGTTTGTTTTGAAATCGGAAAACCTGATAATAACTTCGTTCGGGTAGAGCGCCGCACCGATTTTTGCGATACCCTGCGAAAGCTTATCCACGTAGTACTTCTCTTTGTTTTCATATCCGCGCGTCGCCCGCTCAATCTCGTGAAGCGTCTCGCGAATGTACGCAGTCTGCGGACCCTTCTTCAACTTCTTGTAATCAATAAGCGCGTTCGGATGAATCTTAATGTGCGATGCAATGATGAATTCGAGACGGCCCAACCCCACGCCTTTTGCGGGCAAGTAGTGATTCTTAAACGCCTCATCGGGAGAACCTATATTCACCATAATCTTCGTCTTAATCTTCGGCATCTCATCGAGCTTGTGCTCGAGAATCTCGTACGGAAGCTTTCCATCGTAGACCGTGCCCACCTCACCCGCAGAACAATCAACAGTGACTTCCCTCCCGTTCTTCAATAGACGTGTCGCTGTTTTTGATCCTACAATGCACGGAATGCCGAGTTCGCGGGAAACAATTGCCGCGTGCGATGTGCGCCCGCCCTTGTCAGTAACAATTGCTGACGCAATCTTCATGATCGGCTCCCAATCAGGGTCGGTAATCTCGGTTACTAACACCTCGCCTTTCTGGAACGCACCAATGTGCTTTGCGTCGCGAAGTACGCGCACCTTGCCAGCGCCGATTTTTGCGCCTACTGCGATTCCCTTTACAATGACCTCGCTCTTCTTGCTCAGTCTGTATTCTTTAAAGATGGACTTATCTCCCGATGAAATAACTGTTTCGGGGCGGGCCTGCACAATAAACAATTCTCCCGTACGGCCATCCTTCGCCCACTCGATATCCATGGGCTGATACCGGTTATGCTTTGCGGAAAAATGCTTCTCGATAATAACGCACCACTTTGCGAGCTTTGTTACCTCGGCGTCCGTGAGGCTAAACTTCTGCTCGTCATCCCACGATACGGTCGCCTGCTTTGTTCCCCGCATCGCATACACCAGTTTTACATTCTTTTTTCCGAGTGTTTTGGAAATAATCGGGTTATAGCCCTGCTCAAGCGTCGGTTTAAAGACGATATATTCATCCGGAATCACTTTCCCCTGCACAATAAATTCGCCAAGACCGTAAATACTGTTAATTACCACTACCTTATCAAAGCCCGATTCCGTGTCGATGGTAAAGGCTACGCCCGAACCCGAAAGATCGGAACGCACCATGCGCTGAACTCCCACCGAGAGCGCGGTGTCATAATGCGAGAATCCTTTATCAAAACGGTATGAAATCGCGCGATTGGTGAAAAGCGAAGCAATGCACTTTCGCGTAGAAAGCAAAAGGTCGGGCACCCCCCTCACATTGAGGTATGTCTCCTGCTGTCCTGCAAATGAGGCACCCGGAAGGTCCTCTGCGGTAGCCGATGACCGTACCGCTACGTCGATATTTTTGCCGTATTTCTTCTCAAGTTCGGCATATGACGTTGTAATAATATCGCGCAAGGCCTGCGGAAGTTCAGTAGCAATAATGGCATCGCGCACCTTCTTTCCGCGGATGGCGAGGTTGCGCATATCGTGCGTATCGAGGTCAGAGAGAATCTCGCGCACTTTCTTATCAAGGCCGGTTTGCTCAAAAAAATAACGGTATGCGTCCGCAGTGAGCGCAAAACCGTCGGGAATATTCACGCCAAGCGGGACGAGGTTCGAATACATTTCTCCCAATGCCGCATTCTTTCCGCCTACCACCCCCACGTCCTGAATATTCACCTCGCTGAACCACTTCACAAACTTTCCTGCGTGTTCCTTAGTCATATTCATTTATATTTTTATTGCGATTATGAGATCCGACACATTTGAGCCCGTTTCACCCGTGAGAAGCTTGTCCCCCACGCGCTCAAAAAAGCGATAGGACGCATTGTCCTTAAGATGCTGTCCCGCATCAATATCAAGCTGACGCGCCTTTTCTTTAGTCATTATATCACAGAGCGCGCCTGCAAAATCTGAGTTATCGCGCCCGTCGGACGCCACCGTCATATACAGTTCGCCGACGGCGACCGAGGCGCAGGCCGAAAGCGCGCCTTCAAGGTTGCGACCGCCCTTCCCCGGCTTGTCCGTGGTAATTGTGACTGTCGTCTCACCGCCGTAAAGCAACACCGTGCGCGGCTCCGCCGCGTGGAGCTCATTCAGAATGTCGCGCGCCACATCGCGCGCCTCGCCCGCGAGCTTTGCGGTGCGAATATTCGCCGTAAACCCAAGTTCCTTCGCCTTTGCCGCCATCGCATCAAGCGCCGACTCGTTCGAAACTAGTACTGTATTCCACACGCGTGCAAAATACTTGTCATCTTTAGGCGTCTCAATGAGAGGAATTTGAATGCCAAGCTCTTTCTCAAGGCCGTATTTATTTATTATTGCAGCCGCATCCGCAACG
>JAKAHO010000008.1 GCA_021814835.1 bacterium | reverse complement strand
AAAAGGTCGAGTTACAGATTATTCAAACTTATTACTGAACATGAAAACACTTGTAAAATACGCATCAATTGCAGCAGCATTTGCTCCCGTCCTCGCGTTTGCGCAGAATCAGCCTCCCGGCGACATCAGAGGAGGAACACAAGGACGCATCACATCACTTACCGGAATTTGGTCCATTGTGCAGTCGGCAGTAAACTGGCTCGTCGCTGTTTTCTTCCTCTATGCAACGATTCAGTTCCTTTTGGCGGGCTGGGAATATCTCAGCTCCAAGGGCGATGAGGCGAAGGTAACGGAAGTGAGGAACCGCCTTCTCTACGGCGTCATTGGTGTGGCAGTAGGACTTCTTGCATTCTCAGTCCCCGCAATCGTGAGGACATTCGTGGGTGCATAATACGAGCGATTAGGTTATCAAAAACTCCCCGCGCTTCCCAGCAAGGGGAGTTTTTGATTTAATGGAGAAGCAAGTTAGATGCTCCCGCGGCGCCTCCCTACGGGAGATCTCTGTCCCTTCGGGACATCTACCGTAGGCACGACCGAAGGGAGAGAACTGAAGCATAGGACGGGTGGCGAAATGGCAGACGCACTAGCCTTAGGAGCTAGAGCCCGCAAGGGCGTGTGGGTTCGACTCCCACCCCGTCCACAAAATAATTTATTCGGTCTTTCTCCTCCGTGCATGAAACGCCTCATGCACTTCGCGGAGTTCTTTATTTGTAAGGTGCGTGTAGACCTGTGTCGTTGCAATGTTTGCGTGTCCTAAAAGTTCCTGCACCGAGCGGAGGTCTGCGCCGTTGATAAGAAGGTCGGTCGCAAATGAGTGGCGGAGCTCATGGGGATGCACGTGCTTTGCGATGCCCGCGACGCGCGCATAATGGTCCACAAGGCGTTGAATCGTGCGGGGAATAATCCTGTCGAGGACCTTGCCGCTCTTCCCGATACTCACAAAGAGCGCCTCGTCGGCATCCACCCTCTTTTTTAGATAGTCTTTTATGGCAGCGCGCGCGCTTTCCGAGAGAAACACCACGCGAATCTTCTCGCCCTTACCGCGGACCGAGAGTTCGCCGCGCTCAAGATCAAGGTAGCGCGAAAGCGCACAGACTTCAGAAACGCGGAGCCCCGTCGAGAAAAGCACTTCCAAAATTGCGCGGTCGCGGAGCGCGCGGAGCGAGTCGCCCCTAGGCGCAGAGAGGAGGCGCACGAGCTCTTTGTATTCCAGCACCTCTATATCGCGACGCGCGATTTTGGGAAGCTCAATCGTTTCGGGCGCAAGCGATTTAATCCCACGCTTCACGAAATACTTCAGGAGATTGCGGAGCGCGATAACGTAGTAACTCTGCGTGATTTTCTTCATCCCGCGGCGCGAGAGCGTTACGCGAAAACTCCGCACTACTGCATCAGTAATATCAGCGGGGGACTTCACGCCCGTTTCCTTCACAAAGAGGGCGAGATAACGCTCATAATTCTCCCGCGTCTTCAGTGAGCGGTTTTTTTCAATCTCAAGGTAGTCGAGATACTCTTTGCATAACTCTTTTACGCTCGCCATTATCTCAATTGTATCACGAATATATTGTGCGACAGATAATTGACCGGACTATAGCGCGAGCGTAGAGTGAATACAGATCATTTCGATCACAATCCCTTAAGGAGGGAACATATATGAGTCAGAACGAGAGGACGAAGAGAGTACTCGCATCAAGCGAGGACGGGGACGGCAATAGCGTGGAGTTGACTGAATACGGACCGCTCAGTAAGACGGCTATTTCCTCAGTCGAGGGCGTATCTCTTCGCATCACCGCGAAGCCGTGGGCAGATGGGTCGAAGCAGGTGGTCCAGCTTCAAACCTGCCACCCCGAATGGGAGCCGCTCTACGTCGTGAGGGTGGGGGGCGAGTCGGTCCTCAACACGTACGTCCCGCGCATCGCATGGGACAAGTTCAACACCTGCATCGGCCTCGACACAGTCGGCGCCTAACCCCGCTCGCAGGACATCATCAACGCACAAGCACTATACCGCTTGTGCGTTTTTTAATGCTTTTTTGCCGTGTAGGCCATAAATGGCCGATAGACCCCTTATTTTTTGACATTTTTCCCGTTTCAAGGTAAGATAGCCCCATTATGTTAACGAAGAGAAAGAAGACGGTCGCCATAAAGGAATTTCAGACCCACGCAACCGATACCGGTTCTGCGGAAGTTCAGGTAGGCCTTCTCACCAAGCAAATCAAAGCACTCGCGGATCACCTCAAAAAGAACGCGAAAGACCACCACTCGAGGAGAGGACTTCTCGGCATGGTAGGCAAGCGCCGCAGATTCCTTCAGTATCTGAAGCGCGAAGACGAAAAGAAGTATGAAAAGCTGGTCAAAAAACTTGAAATCGAAGCGTAGTATTCCTCAAGAAGTCCCCCGCGCGGCTAAAAATCAGCGTGTGGGGATTTTTCTTGATATTCAGAATATCTACCACTCAGCAAAGCACCTCTACAATTCCCGCGTTAACTTTCAGGAATTGGTAACGACGCTCGTAAAGGACAGGACGCTCGCGCGTGCAATCGCATACGTCGTGAAAAGCGAAACGGCACTCGGCGAGGAATCGTTCTTCGATGCGCTCCGCAAGACGGGGTTCGAGCTCCGATCAAAAGATCTCCAGATATATCCGGACGGCTCGAAGAAGGCGGACTGGGATATCGGCATGGCGGTTGATGCCATCCGCAACGCAGGTTCGCTCGATACGATTATTCTAGTGACGGGCGACGGAGACTTCATTCCGCTCGTTGAATACCTGAAACTCGGCCTCGGAAAACATGTGGAGGTCGCGGGGTTTGGCAGAACATCCTCGGGGAAACTCAAAGAAATTGCCGAAACATTCATTGAGCTCGACCATGTTCCGCGGATTCTCATGGGCATCAAACGGCGTCTGCAAATACAACATGGAACAGTACCGCGCGCAGCGCCCCCTCCGGGACGGAAGCCGCAGTATCGGCCGCAAGGAAATAAACAACAGTAAAAGGCGAGAGAGTGACACGACACTACACTTAAAACCCAAAATAATATTATGAATCTCAACAGAAAAAAGTTTGCGACGACATTAGATGGCGCACCGCTTGAAGTAGAAGTATCCGCACTCGCGCACCAAGCGAACGCGGCAGTGCTTGCGCGCCACGGCGACACGGTAGTACTCGCGGTTGCAGTGATGGGCGACAAAGAGACCTCCCTCGATTATTTCCCGCTCACCGTCGACTATGAGGAACGTTTTTATGCGGCGGGAAAAATTCTCGGCAGCCGTTTTGTACGCCGTGAAGGACGCCCCTCAGATGAGTCAATCTTATCCGCGCGCCTTATTGACCGTACTATTAGGCCGCTCTTTGACCAGCGCCTGCGCCGCGAAGTGCAGGTGACAGTTACTATTCTTTCCTACGATGAAATCCACGACCCCGATATGGTGGCGCTCCTTGCGGCATCAACCGCGCTCGGTATTTCCGACATTCCTTGGGGCGGACCTGTCGCAGGCGCGCGCGTGGAAGCAAAGAATGCGCAGGACGGAAAGACCTTCCTCGCGCAGTTTGCGGGCACCGATACCTTCGTCAATATGATTGAGTTCGAGGGCAATGAAATCTCCGAAAAGGCGGCAACTGACGTGTTCCTCGCTGCACACGAGACCATTAAGAAACTCGTTGCATTCCAGAGCGGCATCATCAAGGAAATCGGCAAAAAGAAGGCGGATGTAATGTTCGCAGAACCGACACCTGCGGTGAAACAGTTGATTGCAAACTTCCTGAGCGGAAAACTCGAAGCCGCGTTCCGCAACGATACGCACGGCGCATTGAAAAACGAATTGTTTGAATACTTAAAGACGCAGGAAAATGCGGAGGAGGCGCTTATGCACGCGGAACATCTCTTTGAAACAATCAGCGATGAGTTCGTGCATGCGTATGCATTAAAAGAAGGGAAGCGCGTCGACGGACGCCGCTTCGACGAGGTGCGCGATTTGCTCGCGGAGGTGAAACTCCTTGAGCGCACGCACGGCTCGGGACTTTTTGTGCGCGGCGACACGCAGGTGCTCGCGGTTACCACCCTCGCATCTCCTTCATCGGAACAGCTTATCGAATCTATCGAGGGCACCACGAAGAAGCGTTTTATGCTTCACTACAACTTCCCGAAATTCTCCACGGGTGAAGTAGGACGCGCACGCAGCGTCGGCCGCCGCGAAATCGGCCATGGCGCGCTTGCCGCAAAGGCAGTCGCGCAGGTTGTCCCCGGAAAAGAAGTTTTCCCGTACACCATCCGCGTAGTATGCGAAACGCTCTCATCGAACGGCTCATCGTCGCAGGCATCAATCTGCAGCGCATCGCTTTCACTTATGGATGCGGGCGTGCCGATTAAGAAACATGTTGCGGGTATCGCAATAGGTCTTATGACCGGCGAGAGGGGTGAGTATAAGATTTTGACCGACATTCAAGGTCCCGAGGACCACTATGGCGATATGGACTTCAAAGTTGCGGGCACGACCGATGGCATCGCCGCCATCCAGATGGATGTGAAAATCGGCGGTATAACCAAAGACATTTTCGTTGATGCGCTCCGCGCCGCAGAAAAAGCACGCACGCAGATTCTTACTGTGATGAGCGCTGTACTTCCGAAGCCGCGCGCAGAGGTTTCGAAATATGCACCGACTATTATGGTCTTGAAAATTAATCCTGAGAAAATCGGCCTCGTTATCGGTCCGGGAGGCAAAACCATCAACGGCATCATTGCGTCATGTGACGACAAAGTGGGTATCGATATCGATGAAGACGGCACCGTGTTCGTTTCCGGCGTCGATGCGGCAATGACCAATAAGGCTTATAAGACCGTTGAGGCGCTCGTGCGCGAATATGCAGTAGGCGAGGTGGTGACGGCCCCCATTATCAAGATTCTTGATTTCGGCGCCATCGTCGACCTCGGCGGAGGACAGGACGGCATGATTCACGTCTCCGAACTCCGTGATGGATTCGTGAAACGCGTTGAAGACGTCGTTCATATGGGCGAAACAGTTTCTGCGAAAATTGTACGCCTTGAACAGGGAAAGATCGGCCTTTCATTGAAGGCAATGAAGACTCCTGAGGCGCCAAAGCCCCAGCAATAAGCAGAGAAAATCACCCCGCACTTACGCGGGGTGATTTATTATCCACACATGCGAGAAATGAATGATGTATAATAAACGCAATGGCAGACTTTCAACCTCAGGGTCAAAATTGGTCGGGACAAAACCCTGTTATCGGCACGGGCGAAGGAGAGGTACCGCTTGCGAAACCTCCTATCGCTGATATGACTATGCGCACGATGGGCTCAGACATCTCCTCAATGAAGACGTCAGGAGGAGGCGAGCCGCGTCCGTACGCACCCAAAGAAGTATCGTATTCCGCTCCTGCAGGACCAACGTCGTCCGCACCGCAAATGCCCGTTACTCCGCAAATGCAGCAATCCTATACCGCTCCCTCTGCTTCACCACAGATGAATTTCGGCAATGTCGCACCTGTGAATATTGTGGCGCAGACAGCCCCCGCGAAATCGGGCAGCGCGCTTTTCATTACTCTTGCCGCCATCATCACCTCTATCGGTCTCGGTGCTGTCGGCTACTTCTTCGTCTATCCCCAATTTACAGCACCCGCAGCTCCTGCCGTAACGGAACAACCCGCGTCGACTGCGCCCGCGCCCGGCACTGAGACGCCCGCAGTCACCGCGCCTGCGACAACGACTGCGGCAACGGAGCCCGTACCCCCCGCGACAACTACGTCCGCAACATCTACCACTTCTACGGCTCCCGCGGCCCCTACGGCATCAAAACTTCCCACCGTTCTTGTTCACATTTCACTCCTCAAAACTGCGGCCGATTTTTCGACTGAGGTGACTCTCAGCAATGTAACGATTGATGCGGTAAAAAGCGCATTCACGTCGAATCCAGTAGAAATACCCACGCTTAAAGAAGTAACTCTTAAAAATGATTCGGGTGATGTATATGCATTTGCCGCGCTCTCACCACTCTTTATGCCGAGCACATTCACGTCTGCAACGCTTGCGATGTTTTCTCCTGACGCCTCATTCGTCACCTATACCGATAAGACCGGCTCGTGGCCCGCGATTGTACTCCAGCTTGCGACAGGAGCTGACGCGGCGGCCGCAAAGACTGCGGTGGCGGCAATCGAAAAGAACAGCGAGTACCAAACTCTTTTCATTACGGATCCGGGAACCGCTTCCACATGGAAAGACGGAAAAGTAGCGAACGCCCCAGCGCGTTACATCGCGTTTTCCAAACAGGGAGTCGCCTTCAACTACACATGGCTCGGCGATAAACTTGTGATAAGCTCAAGTTATGCAGGGGCACAGGAAATCGCAAAACGCATCAGTCAATAATTCAGAGGGCGATATTAATCGCTGGAACGAAATCGCCTGCGAGTATGATGCACACATCACTCAGGGCGATTTTTTTCGCACGCGGCTTCTTGATCCCGCGGTGTACGAACTTCTCGGAGATATTAAAGGAAGGCGCGCTCTCGATGCGGGCTGCGGACAGGGCTATCTTGCGCATGCGCTTTCAACGCAAGGCGCGGACGTTACCGCCGTCGACGGCTCTGAAAAACTGATTGAGCTTGCGCGGGGGCATTACAAAGAAAGCGGGCAATTGCGTTTTAGCGCCCACAACCTTTTGACGCGCTTTCCTTTTTCTAATGACTCATTCGATATCGCGGTCGCAAATATGGTGCTTATGGATATTGATCCTATCGCACCCGCCCTGCTCGAACTTTCCCGCACATTAAAGCCAGACGGCGTCTTTGTCTTTTCGATTCTTCATCCTCTTTTTGCAAATGGAAATGTGCGCAAGGGACTCCGCGAATATCTCACTCGCGCGCTGCCATTCTATGCTTTGCAGACGTACGCAATGCAACACAAAAAGAAGTGGCACATTCCTGGGACAACCCATGCAACATACGTCTATGCGCGATCAATTGAATTCTACGCGCGCTCACTCCGTGATGCGGGGTTCCTGATTGAAGATATACGAGAACCAGTACTTTCACGCACTGAAGTTGAGAGCAAAAACGGTGCAATGCGCCTCCTCGCCGAGATTCCCATGTTTCTTATTGTCCGTGCGCGAAAATATATATAAGCGCCGATTGACAAGGCGGATCTGTTCCTCTATTTTTTTACTATGCTCACCAAAGAACAACTTGAGAAGCTCGAGGAGCAACTCACCGAAGAAAGGGAAGTGCTCGCGGGAAAACTCGCCCATCAAAATCCGAACGTTGATTTCGGCGACGATGTAGACGCAGGCGATGAGGAAGCGGACGAGGCAGAAGCGTTCGCAACCGTTCTCGGCATCAACCAAGTTGAGAAAGAACACCTGCTCGACATTGAGCATGCGCTTGATAAGATCCGGAAGGGAACCTATGGCAAGTGCGAACATTGCGGACAGCCAATTTCACATGAAGTGCTTTCGGTCGAACCCGCATCACGACTCTGCAAAACCTGCAAAGCATTGGCATAAATAATGAGTTCGGTTCCAAAGATTTTTTCCGCAGAACTTGAAGGAATCGATGCCGAACTTATCGAAGTGGAGGCCGACTTAAATGTCGGTCTCCATTCTTTTAATATCGTCGGTCTTGCCGATAAGGCGGTCAGCGAAGCAAAAGAACGAGTCAATTCCGCGCTCAAAAATTCGGGCATCAAGCCGCCCACGCGCGAAAACCGGAAGATTACCATCAATCTCGCTCCCGCGGACACTAAAAAGGCGGGTTCCCGCTTTGATCTCCCCATCGCTGTCGCATACCTCCTTGCGAGTGAACAATTGAAACGCTTTGAGACGGGCGATAAATTATTCGTTGGCGAACTCTCGCTCGACGGCTCATTACGGCCGATTTCTGGCACACTCAATATCGCCATACTCGCGGCGGCACGCGGTCTTACTGAGCTATTTGTGCCCGCAATGAATGCGGCGGAGGCCGCCATTGTGCGCGAGGTCTCGGTTATTCCCGTGAGCTCCGTCAAACAACTTATTGACCACCTTGAAGGAACTGCGCCCATCGCGCCGCAAGCGCATGCCGAGTTTGCGCCCGGATTTGCGCCGAGCCAGGTTACGTTTTGCGACATTCGCGGGCATGCGGCAGCAAAGCGTGCGCTTGCTGTAGCGGCCGCGGGAGGACATAACATCCTTATGTCGGGGCCGCCCGGGACAGGAAAGACGCTCCTCGCGCAATCATTACCCTCGATACTCCCGCTGCCCGCACTCGAAGAGAGCATTGAAATAACCCGCGTCTACAGTGCGGCAGGAATGACCGCACATGCATCATTTATCGAGTGGCGTCCATTCCGTGCTCCGCACCATAGCGCCTCACTCGCTTCAATCTTGGGCGGCGGCACTAACCCACGCCCCGGCGAAATAAGCTTGGCGCACCGAGGCGTGCTTTTTTTGGACGAGCTTCCCGAATTCCACCGTGATATTTTGGAGGGATTGCGCCAACCGCTTGAAGACGGAAAAGTACACGTCGCACGCGCGAAAAAAACGCTCACATTCCCTGCGCGGTTTATTCTTGCGTCGGCAATGAACCCGTGCCCCTGCGGACACTATGAGTCCGGGGACAGAGAGTGCACATGCACCGCGCATGAAGTGCTCCGCTATCAGAAAAAAATATCCGGGCCCCTCCTTGACCGCTTTGATATTCAGATTGAAGTTAAAAAAATTCCCCTTGATGAACTGCGCGCCACACATGAAGAAGAGGATAACAACGTAATCCGCGACGATGTTGCGGCGGCGCGTGAGCGACAACACGCACGATTTGCTGGACTTTCTCCGCGCATTCATACCAACGCGGAAATGACTTCGCGTCAGACCGAACGCTTCGTACATGCAAATGAGGAAGCCGACCGATTTTTGAAGCAGATTCTTGAAACCCGCAAACTCTCTACTCGCGGCTACTACCGCATTCTGAAAGTCGCGCGCACGATAGCCGATATGGCGAACTCAATTGACGTTACTAAATCCCATCTCGCAGAAGCGTTTCAGTATCGTTTACGCAGAGGGGAGTAGTGAAGCCGTCTTGAGAAGGGGTGGATTTTGCATATTCACACGCAACGAAAGCAATTATAGCAAAAAGACAGGTTAACATATTAGGAAATAATTCAAGTTGCAGTTATGCTGAGAAATTATTATTATTATATTGTTATTTAAGACTTTACTTAAGAATGTTCATGAAAAAATTGCTCCAATTCGCGGCGGCGCTCCTCGTTGTCGGATTTATAGTGGCAAGTAGCGCAGGGCCGGCGCGCGCGATAACAAATGATGAATCTGTGCGCGCAACGCTCCAAACGCAATATATAGCACTCCTCCATCAGCTCTTGGCGCTCTTACAGCAGCGTGTCACACAACTTATCGCACAGCTGCAGGCATCGCAAACGGCCAGTATCACCCCGATAAAAACGGCTGTTAGATGCCCCCTTACCACCGATAGGCCCTATCTTTCGAGTTCTGCAAAAGATAGGGCAGTTTATTATATTACCGAAGTCTGCACCAAGCAGATTTTTGCTGATCCGGCAACGCTAAACAAATACTTCCCCACACTAAAGAAGATTGAGATGGTTATTTCTACAAAACTCGGAAGTATTGATTTTGACGAGGTAAAGAACGTTCCTCAAACCAGGGTTAAGTATCAGCTCTCATCTACTCCGACCAAACCGGAAACTTCTGTGATTTCAACAAATTCTTTGTTCCCTGACGTCTCGTCGTCTGGTTTTTCTATTACACCCAATCCTGTAAATCTTACACCAGGTGGCGCAGTCAACTTCATTCCTAAACTAAATGGGGTTACCAGCACTGAGGCTGTTACGTGGTCAATAATTGAAACGAACGCGGGCATGCTGTATGACAGCCTCTACACCGCTCCTCTCGCTACAGGCACTTATCACGTCAAAGGAACCACGAAGAGCGGCAAAACCGCCACTGTAGCTATCAATGTTATTCCCTTTTCCACGCCCCAGGGCGGAGGAGGCGGAGGAGGCGGCGGAGGAGGCGGAGGAGGAGGCGGAGGAGGGGGAGTAGTTGTATCAAACACAGCCCCCACGGTTGCGTCTTCAGCTACATCATCCCTTGCCACTATCACTGGCACAACCTCAACCCTTTCCATTCTTGGCGCAGATGACGGAGGAGAGGCAAACCTCACCTACACTTGGAGCGTGGTTTCACAACCCGCTGGCGCAGGTGCGGTTTTTTCCATTAACAGCTCCAATAGCGCAAAATCCACAGTGGTTACCTTCAACCGTGCTGGAACATACCAGTTTCTCGCAACTATTACTGACGTAGGCGCCCTTTCGGTCGCCTCAACTGTTTCCGTGACAGTAAACCAAACACTCACGACGGTCACAGTGACACCGAGCACCGCAACAATCTCAGTCAATGCAACGACGACCGTTATGGGCGCTTCCTTCGACCAGTTTGGTCAAACCTATCCAGACAGCTATACCTATTCCGTCGCAAGCAGCGGCACTGTGAATGCCTCAGGACTTTACACCGCCCCAGTATCTACCGGCACAGAGCATGTCATCGCAACAAGCAACACTGACGCAACGAAGAGCGCTACTTCGATAATCACAGTAGTATCCGTAAACCAAGCCCCAACGATCGCCACCGACGCAACCTCATCACCCGGCATGGTAACCGGCACGACTTCGACGCTCTCCGTGCTTGGCGCAGATGACGGAGGAGAGGCAAACCTCACCTACACTTGGAGCGTGGTTTCACAACCAACAAATGCGACCACCACATTCTCAATGAACGGCGCGAATGCGGCAAAAAACACAACCGCAACATACAACCGCGCGGGCACGTATCAGTTCCGCGCTACCATCACTGACACGGGTGCACTTACGACATCTTCGATAGTGTCTGTTGTGGCAACCTCAACCGTTGCTACCGTTGCAGCATCACCCGCGTCTACCTCAGTTGCAGTCAATGCGACCACTACTATCACCGCAACCTCTACCAACCAGTTCGGTCAGAGCATGGCGGATAGTTACACATATTCTGTCTCCGGGAGCGGCACAGTGAATGCGGCGTCAGGCCTCTATACTGCCCCCGCCTCCATGAGTACAAACTATGTAATCGCGACGAGCAACACTAATCCCGCAAAGAGCGCGTCATCGACAATCACAGTGACCGCAGTAAATACCGCTCCCACCATCTCCTCCGCGACTTCAACTCCTGCCGTTGTAACGAGCACCACCTCAACCCTGCGTGTCGTAGCAACGGATGATGCGGGCATCGGAAACCTCACCTTCACATGGAGTGAGCTTAGCCGTCCTGCGGGAGCATCCACCACCACGCTTAGCGTGAATGGTTCAAATGCAGCATCAAGTACGATGGCCACCTTCAGCAAGGCTGGAACATACCAGTATCTCATTACGGTTACTGATTCGGGAGCATTGTCAGCAACATCAACAGTGTCAGTCATGGTGAATCAGACGCTTGCTGCGGTTACCGTGTCTCCTGTGTCAGTCTCTATCACGACGGGCAGCAGCACACAATTCACCGCAACTTCGACTGACCAGTTTGGATTCGCACTCGCAACGACCACCACTTATGCATGGTCGGTGAATGCTGGAGGAGCAGGAGGCGCGATTAATTCCTCGGGTCTTTATACTGCACCGGCGAGTGTTGGATCGGGAACGGACACGGTGACTGTAGTCGCTTCGGGAGTTACGAATACGGCCTCCGTTACTGTAAGCGACGGCTCGACTTCATTTATTCCAGCAAATTATCTTAATGTCTGGAACCCGGGCATACCTGGAGGAATTCCGACTAGTTCAATACAATATGGCGTAACAATCTCGCCGAGCGGAGGCGCGGATGATATTACTGGTATTAATGCCGCCCTCGCGGCGGCAGGCGCGGTTGCCACCTCTAGTAGTCCGCGGTATGTACAGCTTTCAGCTGGCGTCTTTAGGGGCTCAACCTCAGTTGTGATAAATAACAGTTATGTTATTTTGCGCGGACAGGGGCCCGACCAAACAAGAATTGTTGCGAATGTGCCCGGTTCGGCCGCGGCGTTTGTTGGAAATCATGTTGACTACGGAAGCGCTATTAATTTGACGGCGGACGCGCTGAAGGGATCAACTTCAATTACTCTTGCTAATGCCTCGAGCATCTCGGTTGGCGACATACTCTATCTTGATGAAATTGACGGCGCGGCCACCCCAACTCTCATGAGCGATGGAACCACATATTATTGGAATGGTGACTTGTGGATGGGCGATGGAAGATATACCAAGCGCCAACCGGGTACCGTTGATTGGTGGGGGCCGCTTTCAACCGGAACGGCTTGGGGTGGAACAGGATCTTGGACGCAAGTTGTAAATTATAATGCTTTGAATACGGGCCCGTGGCGATCAGTGACTCAGAGCGTTGAGGTAACGGCTAAGGTTGGGAACGTGCTAACAATTCGTGATCCAATTCATCGAGATTTCACAGTGGCTCGCCAATCTCAGGCTTTTGTAATGGTGGGCGCTACTAATGGGCTCGGAGTTAGGTATTCTGGAGTTGAGGACATCGCCTTTGCTGGCGGTGGAAATGATAATGTTGAATTTTTTAATGCAGCATATTCTTGGGCGAAAAATATTGAGTCCGATGGTCAATATATAAATGGCGACCAAGATCATCCTGGAATGTCGGGTCGGTCGTTGCATTTAGCGCATTGTTATCGTTGCGTGGTTCGCGATTCATATATTCATCATGCTACCAATATTATTAACGGCGGCGGAGCGTATGGAATTACGGTTGGAGCTGGGTCATCAGAAAATTTAATTGAAAATAATATTACTGTTTGGCTAGACAAGCCTATTGTTATGAATGTTTCCGGAGGCGGAAATGTTATTGCATACAACTACGTCGATCAGGCAATTATTATGGGTACCAATTGGCAAGAGGGCGGTATTGATGGTTGTCATCAGGCATTTAGCCACGATGATTTATTTGAGGGAAATTGGACGCCGAACATCGGCTCTGACAGTACCCACGGAAGTGCTGGCGGGCATGTGTTTTTTAGAAATTATGCCTCGGGTAGAAATTCTTTTGCATATGATATTGGTGGTAGTACCGGTTATTCAGCAAGTAATCTTCGTGCGGCCGGCGCCGATGCCTTGTCAAAAGAACATATTTTTGTTGCAAATGTATTGGATGTAGTTCCCGGATCAGGGGGTGCGGCTTATGAGGCGACCGGTCAAAGTCATGTCGGTGCATTTTATAAAGGATTAGCGTTCCGCCTCGGTGATGGCGGCAGTGGCGGCGGTGGTGATATTTGGGATTCTGGTCAAGCCGCGAGTAGTACCTATCGACATGGTAATTGGGATAGCGTGACAAATGGGGTTGTTTGGAACGCCAGCAACTCTAATCACAGCATTCCAAATTCATATTATCTTGCAGGGTCACCTTCATTTTTTGGTACCAGCACATGGCCGTGGGTTGATCCTACCGGTAACTCTACTTCAACCAGAGTTTATCTTCTTCCGGCTAAAGTTCGTTTTGATGCTGGAACTCCAAATATAATTTCTGGAGCAGCCGCAAATAATTACGCTCCCACCATCTCCTCCGCGACTTCAACTCCTGCCGTTGTAACGAGCACCACCTCAACCCTGCGTGTCGTAGCAACGGATGATGCGGGCATCGGAAACCTCACCTTCACATGGAGTGAGCTTAGCCGTCCTGCGGGAGCATCCACCACCACGCTTAGCGTGAATGGTTCAAATGCAGCATCAAGTACGATGGCCACCTTCAGCAAGGCTGGAACATACCAGTATCTCATTACGGTTACTGATTCGGGAGCATTGTCAGCAACATCAACAGTGTCAGTCATGGTGAATCAGACGCTTGCTGCGGTTGTGGTCTCTCCGATAAATCCTTCGGTACAAACGAGCGCTACGCAACAATTTTCAGCAACCACAACAGATCAGTTCAGTCAGACGATGGCAACGAGCACTACGTTCACGTGGTCCGTGGCATCGGGAGGGGGAACCATCGCAACTTCAGGTCTTTACACCGCCCCCGCGGCTACAGGAACTGCGACCATCATGGTGACGAGCACTATTAGCGGTGTCACGAAGACCGCAACGACGACGGTGACAGTGACTGCCCCCGCTATTACCAATGTTTCTGGCGGAACCATTTCAGCAACCTCGACTTGGGGGCCTGGCATTGTGAATGTGAATGGAGACGTGATTGTCGCGAAAGGAGTGAAGCTCACCGTGGTGCCGGGAACAACTGTTCAGTTCACCGGACACTACCTCCTGGAAATCCGCGGACAGATCGACGCGCGCGGCACATCATCGAGCACACGCGATATTGTATTCACGTCATCAAACAGCAAGATTGCACCATCAGCGTGTACAACTCCCCCTTGTGGGTGGCGAGGTATCCGAATTCGTGGCGATGGAGGGCCTTCTGGTGGTTCGTACCCATATGAATCCAATATTGGCTCACCGACACTTGATCAATACATTGAGAATTCGATTCTCGAATACGGCAATAAGAAGGGAGACGCGGGAAATGACACCATCCATGGCAACTATGCCGACGCAAGCGGTGGATGCCTATGGGCGTTCGAACAGCGCAAGATGCACATGAACGGCAATCTCTTCCGCTACTGCGAAAATAATAACGCCGCTGCCGAATTCGCGGGAGCTGTAGTATTCTTCTTCCTTTACCCCCAGGGTGCCGCGCCGACATCCTCAGAAGTATTGTTCACCGATAACGACTTTGAAGATAATTTTGCCACGCAAAACGGCGGGGGTGTCGGTATTTGGCACTCGGCGGCAGTTCCTGGAATGTGCCAAAACGCCACTTATGGTTGTGGGACTGTCAGATTTTTGCGAGGGCATTTCTACCGCAACACCAGCTTGAGTGGCGGCGGCTACCGCGGTTATCAAGCCGATACCACGCTAGAACATGTCACATGGGGTACTGGTCCAGACGCGAATATTCCAGATGATTATTCGTGGAACAATACGCAGCCGGGCTCACTTACTATCATCCCCTAGAAACTCGACTTCCTTATTCAAAAAACTCCGACCAAAGTCGGAGTTTTTATAATATATTTAAATATTTTTAATGTATTACAAACGGGTTCTTCGCGCCAAGCACTTCGAAATGGAGGTGGCAACCCGAGGGACCCTCCGTGTTACCGGTATTCCCGACAAATCCGATAGGATCTCCCTGATTCACCTCGTCTCCCACTTTCACTGCTACTTTTTCCAAATGCGCATAACGGGTTTTGATTCCGCCCGCATGCTGAAGCAGTACAAAAAGACCGTATCCGTTATTCCATCCACTCGCGCCATCACTTCGGAGCTCCTCGTCTTCAATAACTGTACCACCCGCGGCCGCGACAATCTGCGTGCCGCATTTATTTACGATATCCACGGCGTTCTGCGCATGGAGCTCGCCTAGGTTATTGCCCGCAAGCGGCAATGAGAGAAAGCCTTTTGCGAGCGAGGGAAGCCTCTCTGTTGCCTGCGCTATTGTCTTCGCGCTCGGCTTCACTCCGGCAAGTATAAGCGTACCCTTCGATGCTGAAAGTATTTTCTGATAATCAGGGTTGTACTGCTTAATGAGTCCCTGGCTTACCGTGAAGCTCGTTGCTATAGACTCAAGCGTATCTCCCTGCTTTACCTCATAGAGAATTCCCGTAATCGGCAGGATAATAAGCTCATCGCCTACGTGCACTGAACGCGTGCCGGCATTTGCCCACTGCAGTGTTTCCTTGGAAATTGCGAACTGCGCCGCAATGCTCGTAATAGTGTCTCCCTTGCGCACCTTATACCGCTTCAAACCATCGCGGGCGGGTGAGAGGTTTGTGAGCGGGTTTGAGCTTGCGGTAGCAGAAATGCTTTCGTTATCAACCAAAACTTTTTGCTCGGCATCGCCGAACGCATACCCCACAGGAAGTTCGGACAAAAGCGAGAGGTTATTTTCAATTTTTACCGCACCACCTTTGTTTATCTCCGAACCGTCATCGGAGTAATAGACCGCCTTTGATTGCGGCAGAGGAACAAGATTCAAGAGAAGGAGGCTCGCCACGACGACAACCGACCAGAAGCTGGTCGTTGAGATAATTTCTGGCGCCTCGGGTGCAATTTTTCTTATAACTGCGTTTACTATAGGTATGTGAATAGTATAGCAAAATCCAGCACTTTTTCAACGCTATCCCGTATTTTTATGCTATACTTACCAGTAATGAAAAGAATTATTGCGTGCGGTGTGTTTCTTGCGATTGCGCTCATCTTTGTCGCGCCCCAACCCGCCTACGCCCTTACGGGATTTGGCGGCACCGTTATCACAAGCTTTGTCTCAGGTGTGGCATGCGCAGGATATGGCCCCATCACCATAAAGCCGAAGGGAGCCTCTCCCGCCGGTCCCTACGCTACCACCCCATTCACCATGTACCACAAAAATTATATCATCAGGCCTGACGTACAAATTGTGGGTGTATATATCCCATTCGTTTTGCCCGGTGTATGCTGGACCACTACGCCCATTCCTGTGCCTGTGCCTGTATTTTATATCATCAGCTTCGGTACTAGCTCCTAACTCTCATAATGCGCCAAAAACTCGGACAACACTTTCTTACCGATCTCAACATCTTAAAGAAAATCGCCTCGTATGCGAACGTTAAAGAAAACGACGTTGTCATAGAAATTGGCCCCGGCCACGGCGAACTCACCGAACATATCGTCCGCGAAGCCTCGCACCGCACGAATGTCAAAATAATACTCATCGAAAAAGATGAGCCGCTTATCGTAAAGCTCCAAACGAGGTTCGCACCGCCGCTCAAAAGCGGGGTAGTGGGCATTTTCGGGGGCGATGCGCTTACACTTCTTCCCCAAATTGTCGACGGACTCGCACAAACAAAACAGTCCTATAAAATTGTGGGGAATATTCCGTATTACATCACCGGATTTCTCTTCCGTGTCATCGGCGAACTCGCACACAAGCCTTCGCAATGTATTTTTCTTATCCAAAAAGAGGTTGCGGAGCGGGCGTCTGCGCGGCCACCCAACATGAACCTCCTTGCCGCGAGCGTCCAGTACTGGGCGGACACCGAAATGCTCGATTTTGTACCCAAAGACTCATTTAATCCTCCTCCCGAAGTTGATTCGGCAGTCATTCGGCTTGTAACAAAAGACTCTGCGCCCGTAACACCGGATATTCAATACTTCGATTGCGTAAAATCACTTTTTAAACAGCCCCGAAAAAACCTTCTTAATAATCTGAAAGGTAATACCGCGTTCGCAAAGCTCTCTTCGGAAGATGCACAAAAGATATTCAGCGCAATAGGTCATAAACCCACCGATAGACCGCAAGATATGCACATAGAATCTATCTTATTACTCACTCATCTGTTGTATAATGAGTAGGTAATATGCGAACGAGAACTATCATCGCCTTACTTGTACTACTCTTGGGCGCAGCGGGGTCGCTTTGGATAGTGTCTCCGAAAACGTTTATCAGCAATAGACCCTCTTCGGTTACTATTGCGACGAGTACTACTACAGACCCGCGTTTTGCGAGTGATTTGAATTCCCCGAACCCCGGCGACACATCGGCCGACATCTCCGAAGAAAACGTGGTGCGTAATTACGGAAGAGAAATTCTGCGCCTCAATCCACAGGGGCAGGGAACAAACAACCCGATACTCGTACCCAACGACGCAGTCTTTTCCCAAATGCTCAAGGATGAAATAGCAAAGCCGATTCCTGTGCAGCTTTTTACCGAAAAAAATCTTGTGATATTAAAAACCACGAATAAGCAATTAGTGACTGCGTACGCAGCGGCGCTTACTGCTTCCCAAAAAAAATTCATAGCCCCGCTTCCGTTCAACTTCACGTCCGCGCTTGCGCAATTTGTCGGAGACAATAATCCACAGCAACTCACTCTCTATATCGCGGGGCTCTCTTCATACATTAATAGTCTTCTCGTAATCCCCATTCCGTCCGATTGGAAGTCGTTCCATCTCGAAATGGTTAATCTTCTTCAGAAGCGGCTCACGTATGCAAAAGCAATTCTTGAAAATAACGACTCGCAATTGAAGGTTGCCGCCGCGCTCGATGATTTAAGCGCGCTCCTTGATGAAGAGCAAAATCTTACGCGCATGATTCCGGAAAAGTCGCATACAAATTAATTATGAGTACTAAATTAACCACATTACTGTCCTCGGCGCTTCTCACCATCGTCTTGTCTACGAGTGTTTTCTTTTACTATCCGGCATCCAATGTTTTTGCTCAAGAAACTTCGCAGGCGGGCCTCGATCAGATTGATGCACAAGCCGCCGCTGATTCGCAAGCCGCTTCTGATTCCAATACAGATGTAAAAGGTTCGTGCGGCGTGAACGCGGTAATGGACTTCCTCACCGACCAGGCGGCGAGCGCAGTAATGGGCTTTTTCTCAACTGAAGTTCCCACCACCGACCAAAAGGCTCAACTCAATATTACCAGGGCAGACCTCAAAGCGTGTATTACCGCAATTAAAAACATTGCAATCAAGGTAGCGCTTGCGAAGATGAAAAAGCGGCTTTTGGACCGGCTCACCGATGACACCATATCTTGGATTAGCGGAAAGGACGACGGAAAGCCGAAATTTATCACCAACTTCGGCGGCGTGCTTCAGGACAGCGCCGACGCCGCACTCGGCGACACGCTCCGCGCAGCAGGCATGGGGAAGCTGTGTTCTGATAGGCTTTCTTTTCAGGTCCAGGTTTCATTAAGAAAACAGCGGACGTTTTCTGAGGGGGTAACCTGCACACTCACGGGCGCCGCAAAAAATGTTTCGGCGTTTGCGGATAATTTTAAAACCGGCGGCTGGTTAGGATACGGCCAACTTCTCGAGCCGTCAAACAACCGGTGGGGGCTTGAACTTCTCGCAAAAGACGCGCTTGATGCGAAAACCATGAAGGCGGCGGAGGCAACAAAACTAAAGAGCCAATCAAGCGCCGGCTATAAAGCAACCGAATACTGCAAAGCATGGACGCTTACGGGAGTGCATAAAACAGAGGGGTACGGCGAAGTTATGGAGATTACGCGTCTCCCCGCAGAGATGTTTAGCGGAGGACTCCGTTCACCCGAAAACCCTCCCGACCCCACCGACCAACCTGGGGAAAGCGATTATTACCCGCCCGATTTCCCGGGCAGTTATTCCGGACTTGGTTATACCTGCGTTCAGGATGACCGCGTTGTTTCAACCCCCTCCACCGTCATTTCTGCGGCGGGCAACACCGCGCTCACGAGCGATTGGAATTCAATTGCGAGCATGGATGACCTTACGCCTTACATTACCGCCATCTTTGACGCGGGCATTAATCGTTTGAAAAAGGAAGGCGTGGCAGGGCTGCAAAGCGCATCGAAGAATCTCTTCAGTAGAAGCGGGGCTGGGAAGGGGCCTATGCCCGCGGGTACGAGCACCGCCGACCGAATCTATATCGGAGGCAACAAGGGAGATACCAAATCACGTATTAATGGCGAACTTCTTTTAAGCGCGAAAGATTCGTATGATGCGCTGCAAAATAATGTTGACGATGCGCAGGCACTCATTGCTACCGCGCTTAGCCAAAATTCAACTTCGACCGATCAAATGCAGATACTTATGGCGTGCCAAAACAGCCTCATCACGCCCAAGCTTCCCGTTACTGATTTGCCGTTCAGGGGATGTCCGAATGCAACCACAACGCTCTACGCGCTCGGACAATCGGCTGTGCAAGTCGCCCAATTCTCTTCCGAGCTTGCCGGCAATATCGCGCGGATGGGGAGCATACAGGCAGTACTTAACTCGAGTAAGCCGAGTCAGGCAGACATCACTTCCGCAATGTCCGCGATTCAAAATATATCCAGCAGAGTTGTGGGCCTCCTTTCGGGAGCGCAAAACGTAATCGACACGACGACACCGAAGGCAAGTCAAATATTAACGGAATTAAACAAGTGCGCTGCCGCCGCAAAAACAAACAGCTTATATTCCTGCCCGGCCTGGTAACACCATATGAAGCATCGCTCAACATATTTATTCCTTGGATTAGTTCTCGCGGGGGGCGTTGCGTTGCTCGCGCCCCATTTTGCGCATGCGGGATTTTTTACCGACACCACCGTAAATATAGGCGTAACGCTTTTCCAGGTTGTTGCCTACATCATGAATGCGTTTGTTGGATTTTTCCTCATGCTTGCGGGCATGCTGGTAAATCTCACGATGCAGATAAATCTTACTGTTCTCGATCTCGGTTCGTCAGGCGCACCCTCAATTGTGGCAATCGGATGGAGGGTTTCTCGGGATATAGCAAACCTTGGGTTTGTGCTCGCTATGGTTGTTATTGCGTTTGCCACCATCATCCGATACGAAACATATGGTGCGCGCAAACTTCTCGTGAAACTCATCACCGCGGCCATTCTCGTAAACTTTAGCCTGACCATCGCGGGAGTCCTTATTGATTTTTCAACTGTACTCACGAGCTTCTTTCTTTCTAAAATCGACCGGGATTCCGATCCTATTACAAGGATTAATAATTTTACTACCAAACTTGTAAACGCGTTTGGTCCTCAGAAATATATTTTAGGAGACACCACGGACCCGCTTCCGCCCGACCCCGCAGAAACCCCCTCGACCGCACAGGCAATCGGTACGGCTGTACTTCTCTCTATCAGCGGTCTCTTATTCTCTGTAGCATTCACCCTTATCGCAACAATCGTACTCCTTACTTTTGCTATTTTACTTCTTGTTCGTTACGTGTGGCTCACCCTCCTTCTCATTACGGCGCCTCTTGCGTGGCTATTTTCTGTCATTCCAGAACTCGAATCAAATAATAAATTGTGGTGGAGTAACTTCACTAAATGGACATTCTTCGCTCCTGGCATGACTTTTTTCGTCTATCTTGCGCTTGCGAGTCTTGATGCGCTGCAATCGCATAAAATTAATGCCGCAACATTCTGGAGTAATAACATATTCGCAACCATAATGCAGCAAGGCACCCAAGGCATCGTCCTGTGCGGCATTCTTATTGGCGGGCTTATTATGGCTCAGAAAACCGGCAGCAAGGTTGGGGCGGCGGGAATGGG
>JAKAHO010000007.1 GCA_021814835.1 bacterium | reverse complement strand
GCGAAACCATCTTTGATTCAATAGGAATCTCCTCGGGGAAACTCATTGCCTGCATAAGACTTTTAATTTTATCGCCTCCGAAGATGCGCATAAGGTCATCCTCAAGGGAAAGGAAGAAACGCGAAGAGCCCATATCGCCCTGCCTGCCCGCTCTTCCGCGAAGCTGGTTATCGATACGGCGCGCCTCGTGGCGCTCGCTGCCCACGACGTGCAAACCGCCCGATGCAAGCACCTTCTGTGCTTCCGCCTCATCCTTCGGATTGCCTCCTAAAATAATGTCGACGCCTCTGCCCGCCATGTTTGTGGCAACCGTCACTGCGCCCGCGCGCCCCGCCTGAGCAACAATTTCACCTTCGCGTTCATTGTTCTTTGCGTTCAGTACCTGATGGGGAATGTGCTCAGCCGACAAGTACTGCGACATCACCTCGTTATTAGTAATAGAAGTCGTACCGATAAGCACGGGTTGGCCTTTCGCGTGCCGTTCCTTCACATCAAGGGCAATTGCCTTATACTTCGCCGCTTTCGTCTTGTAAATCAAATCGGGCATATCATCCCTCACCGTAGGACGGTTCGGAGGAATGCTTACCACATCAAGGTTATACACTTTGTGAAACTCTTCGGCAGAGGTCTGCGCGGTACCCGTCATACCCGCAATCTTCTTATAAAGTCTGAAATAGTTCTGAATCGTAATCTGCGCATACGTGCGGTTTTCCTGCTGCACGCGCAAACCCTCTTTCGCTTCAATTGCTTGGTGGAGTCCGCCTGAATATCGGCGCCCCATAAGCACTCTGCCGGTAAACTCATCAACGATATAAACCTCACCGTCTTTTACCAAGTACTCCTTATCCTTGTGGAATAATGCGCGCGCCTTTACGCTCTCCTGCAGGTAATGCACGAGGCGAGAATTCTCGGGCGCAAAGATGTTGACGATATTGAGCGCCTTCTCAACTTTTTCAAAACCTGTATCGGTCATCGCAACCGTGCGGAGCTTCTCATCTACCGTATAATCTTCTTCCGCAGTCAAACGTTCCGCAATACGCGCAAATGTCTTGTAGTATTCGCTGGATTCAGAATCAGGAGACGCGATAATAAGCGGTGTGCGCGCCTCGTCAATAAGAATACTGTCCACCTCATCGATAATGGCGTAATTATGCGTGCGCTGAACGCGTTCACTGAGGTTGAGCGCCAAATTATCGCGGAGAAAATCAAAACCGAACTCGTGGTTCGTGCCATACGTAATGTCGCACGCATATGCCTGTTTGCGGGTTATGGGGCGCAAGAACTTCTCGACAACGCGGAAACTGCCCACCGCATCGCGCTCTTTATCGAGGTCGGTCTGCTCGTACGTCGGGTCATACTCATAGGCAATGTCATGAATAATACACGCAACCGTGAGTCCGAGCGCGTTATACACCTGACCCATCCAGACCGCATCGCGGCGAGCAAGATAGTCGTTGACCGTCACCACATGCACTCCCTTTCCGCCGAGCGCATTCAAATACACCGCAGAAGTTGCGGTGAGGGTCTTTCCCTCTCCCGTTAACATTTCCGCAATGGTTCCTTCATGGAGTGCCATACCGCCGATAAGCTGAACATCATAGTGGCGCTGACCGAGCTTCCTCCAACTCGCCTCTCGCACAAGCGCGAATGCCTCAGGCAACACGTTATTAAGTTCGGCAGTAAGATCCTCTGATGCGCGGACTTGAACCTGCAACGCAAGAGAACGTGATTTAAGCCCCGCGTCAGAAAGTTTTTTTATTCCTTCCTCCAATTCGTTTATACTCGCTACGGATTTGTGAAGCCGTGTGAGCGTAGAATTAGGAAATAGTTTTGATAAAAATGATGCCATAAATTAGATAGTCGTCAGCAACTCGTGTCCTGTCTCCGTAATCGCAATCGTATGTTCGAAATGCGCCGCGAGACTCTTATCTTTCGTCACAAAGCTGTCATCACGTCGCACGACCGCATAGGGAGAACCGATTGAAAACATCGGCTCGATTGCGAGTACAAGCCCCGGCACAAGCTTCATTCCCTCGCCTCTTGTGCCGTAATTGTACACACTCGGATCCTCGTGAAGTTTGAAGCCGACGCCATGGCCGGTAAGTCCGCGAATCACGTGGAGCTTCGCTTTCTTTGCAATGGCCTCAATCGCAAATCCTATATCACCGATGGTTTTCCCAGGCTCGCATTCCTTGATGGCGGCATCAAGCGAACGCTTTGTTGCAAGAAGCAACGAGTGCGCCTCAGGTGAAACATCGCCGATAGCAACCGTCGTCGCCGCATCGGTTATACGCCCCTTGTAGGTCACTCCCAAATCAATCGAGAGCAAATCGCCGTCCTTCAGCACATATTTACCGGGGATGCCGTGCACAATGGTTTCGTTGACCGATGCGCAGAGCGCCGCCGGATAGGGCGTTCCCGCGCCCTCAGGAGTATATCCCAAAAACGTCGGCTCCCCTCCCGCCTCGGTAATCATTTTGCGGGCAAGCTTATCGAGAGACGCGAGAGTGACTCCTGCCTTTGCAGCGACGGAAAGTTCGCGCAAGGTGCGCGCAAGAATCTTACCAGAAACCCGCATGAGTTTTATATCATCCTCAGTCTTCAACCTGACCATAATTATTTAATTAGTTTAAGCGCGCGCACCACTTCGGCATGCACCTTATACGGCAACGGCTCGCCGTCTACTTCGAATACGTTAACGCCCTGCTTCTTCATAGCATCAACAATGGGGAACGTCCGCTCACGATACTGCGTAAGGCGCACCTTGATGACATCCACGTTGTCGAGCGAGCGCGTACGCATATCCCCTGCGCACAGCGCACAGTGCGGCAACGACACGCTTTCAAGCTTCGGAAGTCCGCATACGGAACACACAAGTCGGCCGCTGTTTCGTTTAATTGAAGTCTCATCTGCAACCCTCAGCATTATGACGTTGATATTTTCTTTTCCATACACCCCCGTGAGTGTTTCCAAAAGTCCCTTCGTCGCCCCCTCGCCAAATGCCTCGTACATCGTACGCGGTGAACCGCTGAATACAATATCAAAGCCGGCGCCCGCGATACGCGTTGCCTCGTCCTTTGCAATCGAAAGCACCCACTCAGGCGTGCAAAGCTTTCCCGAATCAAAGAGCGCCTTTTCGCGCATCAAAATCGGGTCCGTCTTCGCTTTTTCGGAACGCAAAAGACTCTCGAGGAAACGCCCCGTATCGAAGTGAATAAAACCGTAATTCCTCTCCAAAAGCTCTGCCTGTGTCCCCTTTCCTGAGCCGGGAGGGCCGTATACAATGACTGCTTTTGCCATAGGATCATTGTACGACAATAACAAAAATCCCGCCATATAGGCGGGATTTCTTCATTCCGTCCCCGAAATTGTAGTATTTTTGTTGCAGCAAGGCGTAACGACGACGCTGTACCCGGATGGTACAGCGAGGAGGAAACAACGCAGCTGCGGCGAAAATAATACTATTTTCTAGAAGATTCCCTCGTATTCGCGGACAGTAAGCTGAGACTCAATCTGCTTCATAGACTCGAGCGCCACCGATACCACGATAAGAAGCGCCGTACCGCCTACGCGGAGCGCCTGAACGCCCGTTACGTACTGCGTGAGGTTTGGAAGGATGGCGATAACACCGAGGAAGAGCGCGCCGAAAAGCGTCGTGCGGTTCACCGTCTTTGCGATGACGTCCGCAGTCGCCTGACCCGGGCGAATACCCGGAATAAAGCCGCCGCTCTGCTGGAGGTTCTTTGAAATCTCCTTCGGGTCGAATGTTACCATCGTATAGAAATACGTGAATACGACCACGAGGAAGAAGTAAATAACGCCGTAAATAAGCTGATTATTAAACACCTTCGTCACAAACTCGTTGAGTGTGAGTGAAAGCGAGGGCGAGAAAATCGATATTGCCTGCGCAATAAACTGCGGGAAAAGCAATATTGAAATCGCAAAGATTATTGGAATAACGCCTGCCTGGTTTACCTTGAGCGGCAAATAGGTCGATGCGCCGCCGAACACCTTTGAACCGCGCACCTGCTTTGCGTACGAAATAGGAAGCTTACGCTCTCCTTCGTTTACATACACAACCGCTGCGATAACGAGCAAGCTAAGAATCGTGAATACGATGTAGGTCGGAAGCACTGATGGCGTGTAATTAATGAATGCCGACGCTACCGACTGCGGAAGCGCGGAGACGATACCCGCGAAGATAAGAAGGGAAACACCGTTTCCTACCTTGTATTCCGAGATAATCTCACCGATCCACATGAGGAGCATCGCACCCGCCGTGATGATGAACACGTTTGTAAGAAGCGGAAGGAACGGCAAATGCGCGATAACGTTTTGCGATGCCAAAAGATTCAAAAATCCATAGCCCTGGAGCGCCGCGAGCGGAACAGTAATAAGGCGTGAGATGCGGTTGAACTTCGCTCTGCCCGCAGCTCCCTCCTCGTAATACGCTTTCTTAAGTGACGGGAAGATAATCGTCAAAAGCTGCATGATGATAGTTGCCGTAATATACGGACCCACTCCAAGCATCATTATTGAGAGGTGCGACAAACCGCCGCCAGAAAAGATGTTCAGGAAGCCGAATAACTGGTTCGATTGCAAAAACTGCTGGAGCTTCGATGCATCGATGCCCGGTATCGGAATCGATGCAAACAAACGGAATACGAAAAGCCAAAAAAGCACCATAAGCACCTTTTTGCGAAGATCCGGTGATTTAAAAATGAGAAGGAACTTATTCATCCCGTTAGAGTTTTTATTGATTAGTTATTCCTTGTAACGACGTTTTCGTGTTTTCTATAATCTCCGTCAAATAAGCTTGTAAAACTCTAACGGGATTCATAGTTATTTGATTGAACCTCCTGCCGCCTCAATCTTCTTCTTTGCTTCCGCGGAAAGCTCAATACCCTCTACCGTAAGCGCTTTCTTTACCTCGCCGCCGCTCAAGATTTTAATGCGCGCACTCGTGTTCCTCACAAGTCCAAGATCAACAAACGCCTGCTTGTTTACAACTCCCGACGGGAACATACGGGTAAGCTCGCCGACATTCACGATACAGGTCGCATCGCTGATGCTCTTGTTTTTAATACCGCGCAATTTCGGAATGCGAATCAAAAGATCGCGCTCTGCGGGGCGAATTCTGTGGCCTGAGCGGGCACGCTGACCCTTCTGGCCGCGTCCAGCAGTAGTACCGCGCTTGCCTCCACGGCCAACGCGCTTCTGCTTCTTCCTCAATGCGTTTTTCGGTTTTAATTCGTTGAGCTGCATATAATTAGTTTACTTCTTTACTGCGCTGAGCTCGCGCAATGCCTCAATGCCGGCATATGCATTCGCGATTTTATTCTTGGTGCGTCCGAGAATCTTTGCGGAAACGTCTTTCACGCCAACAAGTTCAAGCACGGTGCGGAGAGAACCTCCTGCAATAAGACCGTGGCCTTTCTTTGCGGGCTTAATACGCACGCGGGCCGCATCAAATTTTGCTTCAAGCTCATACGGCACTGTGCGTCCGTCCTTAAGTTCTACCTTGATGACGTCGCGCTCTGCCTGACGCTGCGCTTTCTGTACGGCTGCCGAAAAGTCCAAACCCTTAGCAACACCTACGCCCACGCGTCCTTTCATATCGCCGACGATGACCGTTGCGCGGAAACTGAAGCGCTTACCTCCGGCGACGACACGCGTCACACGGCGCACTTCAATAACACGCTCTTTAAATTCGCTTACGCGCTTCACAAACGGCCTGCGGGGTCCACCGGGTCCGCGTCCAGGGCCTCCAGGTCCTCGTCCCGATCCGCCGGGTCCGCGTCCTGCTCCTGTATTGGGGGTTCTAGGATTAAAGTTCATATGCTGTTATACCTTAAGACCTTCTTTTCTTGCTGCTTCGACAAGCGCCGCCACACGGCCATGATAGCGGTATGAACCGCGGTCAAATACCACTGAGCTTACGCCTGCGGTTTTTGCCGCTGCCGCAATCGCTTTTCCGACGAACTCCGCGCCTGCGGTTTTCGTTCCTTTTGTCTTCATCGCCTTCGAAGTTACGGATGCAAGCGTCTTTCCTGCGACATCGTCAATAAGCTGCGCGAGCATAAAGCGGTTGCTGCGGAATACCGAAAGGCGGGGCCTCTCTGCGCTGCCGCGCACCGTTGCGCGCACGCGGGACGCTCTCCTTCCCCTCACCTGAATTAATTTCTTTCTTGAGTTCATAGTAGTGAGTTAGATTATGCTGCGCCTGCAGTTGCGGCTTTCTTACCCGCTTTGCGCTGTACGACTTCATCGGAATAGTGGAATCCCTTTCCCTTGTACGGTTCGGGCTTCTTCATTGCACGGATTTCCGCAGCGACCTGTCCCACAAGTCCCTTATCGAATCCCTTAATTTTTAAAATAGTATTTTTCTCAACGATAAACTCGACATGCTCAGGAGCGGGATACTTCACTGGGTGCGAGAAACCAAGGTTCAACGTAAGGTTGTTACCTTCCTTCGCCATCTTGAATCCGACGCCCTCAAGAATCAACGTCTTCTCATAACCGCTTACAAGACCAACGATTGCGTTCTGGATAAGCGCGCGGAGCGTTCCCCAGTTGCTGCGGATTTGCTTTGCGGTCGATGCTACTTCGAGCACGACCTCATTACCCTTTACCGTGACCTCAATACCGCGCAAGCGGGGTATCACAAGCGAACGCTTTGCGTCTTTGACGGTTACGGTATCCTTCTCCACAGAAACGGTGATGCCGTTCGGGATTTCTATCGGTTTTTTTCCTACTTTCGACATAATAGTGTATTAGTAAATGCTTACCAGATCTGGAACAGGAGTTGACCTCCTACCTTTTCCTTCTTAGCCTCGTCGCCGGACATTACGCCCTTCGAGGTGGAAACTACGAGAAGTCCGTGTCCGCTCTTCACGCGCCTGAACTCGTCATATCCCGCATAGCGGCGGAGCGAAGGCTTGCTCATAAAGTTCAGACCGCGGATAGGACGCTTCGTGTCGAGCTCGAGCTCGATGACCTTCTTGTATGACTTGCCTTTCACTTCAAAGCTCTTCACGAATCCGTAGCGGGAAAGAATCTCGACGACGGCATTATCCATCTTCGTGTACTTAGTTTTGAGGAAGAATTTCTCAGCAGCCTCGGCATTCTTCATTTTGTTCAATAAATCGATATACATGTGATGTAGAATTACCAGGATGCTTTCTTTACTCCGGGGATTTCTCCGCGACTTGCCATCTCTCTGAAGCAAATTCTGCAAAGATTGAAATCATTCATATACCCGCGCTTTCTACCGCAACGGAAACAACGCTTCACGATACGGGTGGAAAACTTCGGCTTCTTTTTTGACCGCGCGATTACTGATGTTTTTGCCATAATTACTTATCAGAGTGTTTCAATGGTACCCCAAGAGACCTGTATAACGCAATTGCCGCCTCGCGATCCTTCTTGCGGGGCACAACCGTTACCTGCATGCCGAACGTAACGCGTGAGCGCTCCGGATTGATTTCAGGAAACACGGTCTGCTCGCGGAAACCGAAGTTCAAGTTGCCGTCATGGTCAACGTTCGAAAGCTCAAGACCGCGGAAGTCTTTCACACGCGGAAGAACGATGCTTGACACTTTCGTGAGGAAATCATTCATGCGGTGCTTGCGGAGGGTTACCTGAAGCCCTACGACTTCTCCTTCGCGGATTTTAAACGTCGAGATAGATTTCTTTGCTACGCGCTCAGCCGGTTTCTGGCCGGTGATGGTTGCGATTTCCTTCTCGATTTCCGGAAGAACCTTTTCGTCGAACTGTGACTGGCTGCGGAGCTTTCCGATGCCGCAGTTAATAACAATCTTCAAAAGATCCGTGCTCACGTGCGAGTTTGTTTTCTTTGCCTTGGTCATAAGTATTAAATAGTCGCCTTGCACTTTGCGCATACGCGGACCTTTTTGTCGCCTTCCGTGCGGTGACCGACGCGGGTCTGCTTATTGCAGCTGCCGCATACGATTGCCACATTCGAAATATCCATCGGGCGTGCGATTGAAACAATCTCGCCTTTCTCGCCCTGGCGCTTCGGACGGACGTGCTTTTTATATAAATTCAATGCCTCCACGAATACTTTTCCGGATGAAACATCAACACGCGAAACCTTTCCGGTTTTTGCGCGGTCTTTGCCCGTCAATATTTTTACTGTGTCGCCTTTCTTGATGTTCATATTCTTTTGGAGTCTAGAGATTACACGAGCTCTTCAGCAAGTGATGCAATTGTATCGTAACCTTTTTCTTTGATTTCGCGGGGAATAGGACCGAAAATACGCGTTCCGCGGGGCTCATCTTTTTCAATCAGCACCACCGCGTTATCGTCAAAGCGGACGTACGAACCGTCTGCACGGCGAATCGTGTTGCGGGTGCGCACCACAAGCGCCTTCACCACGTCCTTCTTCTTCACCTGCTTGCGAGGTTCCGCAACCTGCACCGAAGCAACGATAATCTGACCAACGGTCGCGTAGCGCTTCCTGCTGCCGCCAAGCACACGGAAACAACGCACGGTTTTTGCTCCGCTGTTATCGGCAACTTTTAATATGGAACGCTCTTGAATCATACGTTTTTTCGGTTAAATAAGGGTGTACCTAGTATCTACGCTTTTGCTACAATTGTCCAGCGTTTATCGCGTGACATCGGACGAACTTCCTGAATGGTGACCTTGTCCCCTTTCTTGAATTCGTTCTTTTCGTCATGCGCCTTAAAGCGCTCGGTGACGGTGAAATATTTATCGTAGCGGGGATGCTTCTTCATGCGGTCGACGGCGACTACGCGCGTCTTCTGCATCTTATCCGAGACCACGATTCCTTGTAATTTTCTCATATCGTTTCGTTATTTGGCCGCTGCCTCGGTCAATGACCTTTCGTGCATGACGGTGAGCAACTGAGCGATGCTCTTCTTCACCACGTGCACATCGTGAATGTTCTTCACTTTGCCTGCCTGGAGGTCAAATTTAAGATTCACAAGTTTCGCGCGAAGCTCATGGAGTTCCTTCTCGATTTCAGCCACCGGCTTATTCTTCATTGTTGCAAGATCTTTCTTGTTCATAAATTTATCGTGAAACAATTTTCGTTTTCACCGGCATCTTGTGACCCGCCATCTTGAGCGCGCGCGTCGCGGTTGCGAGGTTTACGCCGTCGATTTCATAAAGGATGCGTCCGGGTTTAACAGGAAATACATAGCGGTCGATTTCACCCTTACCACCACCGAGGGTTACTTCCGGAGGAAGTTTCGTCACCGGCTTGTCGGGGAAGATGCGGATCCAAAGCCTGCCTTCGCGGTTCATGCTGTGCGCAATCGTCTTGCGGCCTGCTTCAATCTGGTTGGCCGTCATCCATGCAGCTTCAAGCGCCTGGAGTCCGAACGTGCCGTAGGAAAGAGTCGTTCCGCGCGTCTCAACCAAGCGTCCGCGTGAGCGTCCTTTCTGCTGCTTCCTGTGTTTTTGTCTCTTGGGTTGCAACATATACTAGGAATTTTTTCCTTCTTTCTTTTCTTCAAAAACTTCGCCCTTGTAAATCCAGACCTTCACGCCGATAGTTCCGTAACTGTTAAATGACGTTACTTCTGCGTAATCGATGTTCGCGCGGATGGTCTGCAACGGCATACGGCCCTTTGCAAGCCACTCAACGCGTGAGATTTCTGCGCCGTTCAAACGGCCGGAAAGTTTAATCTTTACTCCTTTTACATCGCGGTTCTGCATCGCGCTTTCCACCGAGCGTTTCAAAATCTTGCGGTAGGGCTGGCGCTTTTCGATTTCGGCAGCAATCTGCTGGCCGATGACCGCTGAGGAAATTTCCGTGCGCTTCAACTCCTCAACATTAAGGTTCAATGCGAATATCGTCGGCACTTTGTTCGCCACGCGGAGCTTCTTAATCTTGCGGACAAGTTTCTCGCGAAGCTCATCAATTCCCTTTCCGCCGCGGCCGATGATGAAGCCCGGCTTTGAAGCGCGGATATTCACGCGGACCACGTCGCTCGTGCGCTCAATATCAAGTGCGGCAATACCCGCTTCTTTAAGAGCCTCGTTCACAAACTCGCGGATCATATAATCCTCTTCGATAAAGTACTTCGATTTCTTGGTCAAAAACCAGCGGCTGGACCAAGGAATGGTGATGCCTAAGCGAAGTGTGTTGGGATTAATCTTTCGTGCCATATGATTTAGATTGCTTTTCTGCTGAAGATTTTCGGAGCCGTTCGCGGTGCCTCCTTCGGTTTCTCAGCGCCTGATTTTTCATCGTGCGCGTGCTTCGTCTTCGTCTCTGCAGACTTCTTCGCAGGTTTCGCCGCCTCAGTCTTCTTTGCAGGAACAATGTTATAGCGCTTCACCTTAGGTTCGCGTACGCCAAGCACAATCGTAATGTGGCTGGTCTTCTTCTCAATCTTGCTTGCGCTTCCGCGTGCGCGGGGCGTCCACTTCTTTGTCATGGGGCCTCCATCAACACGAATCTCTTTAATGTAGAGCGTGTTCGGATCAAGCTTCGCGTTGTGCGTCGCGTTAGCAGCTGCACTGCGAAGAAGGCGCAAAAGAGGAGCGCTGGTTCTTCCTGCGGTAACTACAAGCTGCGCCTCCGCATCGTTCACGGACATATTCTTAATGACATTAGCCGCAAGGCGTACTTTCCTTGAGGACATGTGCATGTATTTAAGTTTTGCAGAGACGGTTTGCATGTGGTGTGTTTATTTCTTTGCAGCAGGTGCGGCAGCGGGAGCAGCAGGCGCCTTTTCGAGGTCACGCTGCATCTTTCCGCCGTGCTTGATGAACTTGCGGGTCAGTGAGAACTCGCCGAACCTATGTCCGATCATGTCCTCGCCTACCGTTACTTCAATGAAGTCTTTGCCGTTATGCACGCCGAATGAAAAGCCCACCATTTCCGGAGAAATTTCTGAATCACGAGACCACGTCTTAATGACGGTGTGGTCTCCCTGTTTCATGCGGGACACTTTCTTTATTAAGTTCGGATCCACCCAAGGACCTTTTCTTATTGATCGGCTCATAATGTATTGATTCGAAAACGGTGATTAGTATACAAGTAATATCTCGATTCGGCAATCCTTACTCTTTCGGTCTGCGAGACACGATAAGGTTGCTCGACCACTTCTTCTTGTTGCGCGTCTTGCGTCCTCCGGTAATCTTTCCCCACTTCGTCTTCGGGCGCTTCGTACCGCGCTGCGTGCGGCCCTCACCTCCTCCGTACGGATGGTCGCGGGGGTTCATAACCTTACCGCGGACAGTCGGACGGATACCGAGCCAGCGTGAGCGGCCCGCTTTTCCGCTGACAACAAGATTGTGTTCAATGTTCGAAACCTGACCGATGGTGCCGTAGCAGTCCCAAAGCACTTTGCGGACTTCTCCCGACGGCATCTTCAAGTGCGTGTAGCCCTCCTCGTTCGCCAACACCTGAACGGACGCTCCTGCGGAACGGGCGAACTGACCTCCCTTTCCCGGAGTAATTTCAACGTTGTGAACGAACACGCCGACAGGGATGCGCTTCAATGAAGTGCGGTTGCCGGGCGTGAATGCCGACGTCTCTGAAGAAACGATGACATCGCCTACTTTCATATCTTTCGGCGCCAACACATAACGGCGGTCTCCGTCTTTATAAGAAATGCGTGCGATAAATGCCGTGCGATACGGATCGTACTCAATAGATTCGATGCGTCCAGGGACGCCGAATTTCTTCTGCACAAAATCGACATCGCGGTAGATTTTCTTGTTGCCCCCTCCCTGATGGCGCATCGTAATGCGGCCCTGTGAGTTACGGCCGGCAAAATTGCCGCGTCCGCTCGTAAGAGACTTCAAGCGCGTGACGCCCGGCGTCAAAAGCTTGCGGTACTCTACTACGCTCATATGCCTGCGCGATTGAGTTGTCGGTTTATACTGTTTCATATTATGCGATTTCTATTTTATCGCCTTCCTTAAGCGTTACGAACGCTTTCTTGGTGACCGAACCCTGCGAGGGGCGTCCGCGGAAATGCTTCGGCTTTCCCTTGTGAACGGTGATATTCACGTCGGTAACCTTAACGTTATAGCGGCGCTGGACTTCTTCCTTCACCATAATCTTATTTGCAGACGGAAGCACCATAAAGACATACTGGTTCTGCGCGTGGAGGCTGTATGCCTTCTCGCTGACATGAGGGCGTACAATAATGCTGCGGACAACGTGCGCGTGTTTAACCACTGCGCCTGTCTCGCTCTTTGCAGGCGCTGCCGCCTTCGTGCCCTTCTTTTTCATTACGTCGAGTACGCTCATAAAATATTATTTAACTTCAGCTAACTCTTCCACTGCGCCCTTTTCAAAAATGATGTGCTTGTGGCGAAGACCGTTCATCGCGTTCAATTCGCGTGCGTGCACAATTTCCACGTTCGGGATATTGCGCGCAGACACAAAAAGCGATGTGTTGCTCTTGCCGGATACGAAAAGCACATTGGGCTTCTTGTCGAAGAAATTCTTCAACATGTTTGCCACTTCTTTCGTCTTGTGATTCTTAAAATCCAATGAATCGATGACGGTCACCTCCTTATCGCTCAATTTCTTTGAGAGAACGGATGCGAGCGCGCCGCGCTTCATCTTCTTGTTTACTTTCTTGCCGTAGTTGCGGAACTCATCAGGTCCGTGCGCTACGCCTCCGCCTTTCCAAATCGGAGAACGGATTGAACCCTGACGTGAGCGTCCTGTGTGCTTCTGGGCCCACGGCTTCTTTCCTCCGCCGCGCACTTCTGCGCGTCCTTTCGTGTGGGACGTGAGCTGGCGTGCGTTTGAAACATACGCAACCACAACCTGGTGAACCAAATCGGGTTTCCATGTCGTTCCAAAGAACGTCTTCGGCATCTCAATGGTGCCGACCTTCTTATTTTCCTGGTTGTAGAGTTCCGTGGTCATGGGATTAATTATTTGCGGATTTCGATAGCGCCGTTGCGGTTACCCGGAACTGCTCCGCGTACCAATACGATTTTTTCTGCCAGTTTAATTTCGGCAACCATAAGATTCTTTACGGTCACGCGGACGTTGCCCGTGTGTCCCGCCATTTTGCGTCCCGGAAGCACGCGCTGCGGTGCGGTAGGACCAAGCGAACCCGGCGCGCGAAGACGGTCTTTCTGACCGTGTGTTGCCGGACCTCCGTGGAAACCATAACGCTTCACCGTGCCCTGGAAACCCTTTCCGCGGCTCGTGCCGGAAACTGCCACAAACTCACCCTCTTTAAGAGACGCGAGAAATGCATCAACATCGCCCTTTTCGCAAAGGAGCGGAGTGACGGGAACAGCGACGCCGTTCCTCCAAATCTGTGACATTCTTTGTTTTTTTGCAATTACCTTTTCCATAGAGACGTATTATGAAAACAACAAGGGGTCTGCCTTGTCGTTTTCAGTAGATGAAATCTGGGCTAAACCTCGACTATCTTAAAGTACGAACGATATAAAGTCAATACTGATGCGGACTAACCCATCTTTATCTCCACATCCACACCTGCAGGCAAATTGAGATCGGTGAGCGATTCAATGATTTTCTGCTGGGGATTCATGATATCCACGAGCCTCTTGTGCACGCGAAGTTCGTATTGGTCTACGGACTTTTTGTGTACGAAAGTTGAACGGTTTACCGAGTACTTTCTGAACTCGGTAGGAAGCGGGATGGGGCCTACTACATCCCCACCCTGCCGCTTGATTGCCTCAACAATCTGGCGCACCGAATTATCGATGAGCTTCGCATCGTATGATTTAATACGAAGGCGGAGTTTTTCTCTTTGATTTTGCTCGTCTCTTTTTGCCATAGGTGCGTTGTGTCTGAAACCTTACTTAATTATCTTTGTAACTGCTCCAGCGCCGACAGTCTTTCCGCCTTCGCGGATTGCAAAGCGCTGCTTTTCCTCAAGCGCAACCGGCGCAATGAGTTTTACTGTGATGCTGACCGTGTCGCCAGGCATAACCATTTCGGTGCCTGCGGGGAGGATAACCTCACCGGTGACGTCAGTCGTGCGGATGTAGAACTGAGGCTTGTATCCCTTGAAGAACGGAGTGTGGCGGCCACCTTCCTCTTTCGAGAGAACATAAATCTCAGCTTCGAATTCAGTGTGGGGAGTTACGGAACCTGGTTTAGCAATAACCTGACCGCGCTCCACATCTTCCTTCTTCAAACCGCGGAGAAGAATACCGACGTTGTCTCCGGCGTGCGCCTCATCGAGGAGCTTCTGGAACATTTCGATACCCGTAACCACAGTCTTCTGCGTCGGCTTCAAGCCAACGATTTCGATTTCGTCGTTCACCTTCAAGATACCGCGCTCTGCACGGCCTGTGCAGACGGTACCACGGCCTTCAATCGAGAAGATATCCTCGATAGGCATAAGGAACGGCTTGTCGGTCTGGCGAACCGGTTCAGGAATGTACTCATCAAGAGCTTTGACGAGGTCCATAATCGGTTTAATTGCAGGGTCATCAACAGTCTTCGCCTCAAGTGCCTTGAGCGCTGAACCGCGGATTACCGGAGTGTTGTCGCCATCGTAGTTGTACTTCTTCAAAAGCTCGCGCACCTCAGACTCAACGAGGTCAATGAGCTCCGGATCGTCAACCATATCGCACTTGTTCAAGAAGACCACGACCTTCGGCACGCCTACCTGGTACGCCAAAAGAATGTGCTCTCTCGTCTGAGGCATAGGACCATCAGTTGCCGCAACCACAAGGATAGCGCCGTCCATCTGCGCAGCACCCGTAATCATGTTCTTGATGTAGTCCGCGTGTCCCGGCGCATCAATGTGCGCGTAGTGACGCTTCTCAGACTCGTACTCGGAGTGGTGGAGCGCGATAGTAATACCGCGTGCCTTTTCTTCCGGTGCGTTGTCGATGTTATCGACTCCTTCCTCCTTCTTCGCCAATCCCTTCATGAAAAGGACGTGCGTCATTGCCGCGGTAAGAGTGGTCTTTCCGTGGTCAACGTGTCCGATGGTACCCACGTTAACGTGAGGCTTGTTACGGACGAATTTCTCTTTTTCTGCCATAGTTTTTTTTGCTTTTTGGTTGTTTTTTTCGACCTGTTTAGGTTTTCTTAAAGCAAGGATAATTCTTGCGTATGTGCGCAAAAAAGTCAAGCGCTACCTTGCCTCTTTATTATACACAGCCCGAAATTAACACCACCCGCCATTCATGGCGGGTGGTGTATAACGTTATCCACGCCAGCGACGCTCTCTCCTAGTAGCCAAATGTCTTTGGATCGGCTCCGGAGATAATTTTACCTGCAAAATATGCGTTCTTGGCATCTTTCGCATAAAGATTTGTTAAATGCTGGAAGGTGGCTGAATCTGCCTCCGCTATTATTTTTGCTTCGTAATACGCATGATTAGCATCTTTCGCATAACCATTTCCGAGATATTCGAACGTGATTAGGTCGGCACCCGCGATCGCTTCATGCGAATTCGGTCTACTTGCATAACTTGCAAATACATTCTGCGCGTCTTTGCAGTAAAAACCGCCGAAACATTCGAATGTTTTTGGATCGGCGTCTATAACCGTGCCATAAAGATAAGCATGACCTGCATCTTTTGAATAAAATGTGTTATTAAGAACCACGAATGTATTAGGGTCGGCGTCTTCAATTATTGTTCTTGAAAAATAGACTAGATTGGTATCTTTACCGTATTCATATCCTAAATATTGGAATGTTTTTGGATTGGCATTTTTCAATGCAACGCCCGCTCCATACACGTGATAATTATCTCTGCTATACGAATAAATGTGGTCAGGAACAAACTCGAACGTTTTTGGATCGGCACCAACGATTAACGCTCCCGTCCGTTCATTGGAAAAGTAGTAAACTTGGTTTACATCTTTCGCATAACCATTTCCGAGATATTCGAATGTTTTCGAGTCGGCGCCATCGATTAATATCTGCTCACCACCCTCGGCAGAACTCCCAGCTCTAGCTTGAATATAATAAACGCTACCGTTTCTTACCACATAAATATTTTTAAGGTCATCCTTCACGGGCGGAGTTGATTTGACCCAAATATTTTTTGTTGAAGTAGGAATTTCTGGAATATCGTTTTTGGAGGCGGATTGAGCTATTTGATTCTCTCCGCCGACTTTTTGAGCTGTGTTAATGATTCGATTTTTTTGCCAATACCATACTCCGACACCAATTCCGACAAACACAACTAAAATGCTGACAATTATCAGAACCTTCTTCATAATGTTTTGTTTAAATTTCATTGTGTGTATCAATTTACTTAAGCGATACGTCTATCACTCATCTGTTATAACAAACGCAATAACAACCACAAGATTAATGTCTTTTTAATCATCTCTCCTTAACGAGATCAACACGTTGTAGCTATTTCTATCGTCCAAACTTACGGTAATTCTCCAAGTACCCACGGACAACCACTTTGTGCGTAATTTATAGACATACAAGTGGTTTATGGCGTCATGTTCGACTCTATCATCAGAATTGATATCGTTGTCTATGGTCGAGGTCGCAATACTCACATCATTAACGCCAATAACGCCGGTTTGCACATTTACGACTGACAATCTCGCGTTCGCGGTTGAGACCTCGTTTCCGTTCACATCAGAAAGATTGAATTTAATTGGTAAAGTTCTTCCAAACTCATATCTTCCGGTACCGTCAGGCTTAATTGGATGCTGGAAGCCTCCGAAGGTATAGACAACGCTGTAATTGATAGTCGTACTTGTGGAGTTCCCCGCTATGTCAATCGCATTAATAGTAATTATATGAGCCCCAGGAACATTGAAATTTAATGTGGTGCTTGTTGCAATCTGTAACCCATCAAGTGTGGCGGTAGTGCTTGCTAATCCCGATACGATGTCAGTGGCTGAATAGTTAAAACCTATCGACGGAGCATTCAGAACATATGTCGAAGTTGTCGAACTAGGAGAGATAACGGGCGCTGATTTATCAATATTAACCGTTAATTCTTTTGTTGGTTCTTGGTTGCTAAAGTAATCTTTGGAATAATATTGCAATAAGTGCTGACCTTCGGACGAAATACTAATTGGCGTTGAAGTAGAATATATATGCCAAGCACCGCCATCGAGCGAATACATGGTTCTCTCCACGCCGACGCCATCTGCGTTGTCTACTGTGTCAAGAAGCACTGAAACATCTGAGGTATGCCAACCATTCATACCGAGCGTACCCGTGACAGTTGAGGTCGTTGTTGGTGCGATAGTATCACTGAAATTTGAGCCAATTTCGACTGTATATGAGGCAACTCCATTGCCGCTCTGATCAATCTGCATTGTCACCCCCTTCTGTCCCTGAGAAATTTTATCCCAATTAATTTGGTATGTATAAATTTCACCTGGCACGATAGGTATGCTTTGCATTTCAAGCGTTGTGCTACTTTGTAGGTTATTCGCAACAAAACTATACGTGCCAGTTGCTGTGCCAATGACCTGATATTTAATATCTTGAGATGGCGAAAATAATGTAGCGAAATTGCTCGTTGCGTCGTAAATAGAATTTGGAATATTTTCTTGCGTTATCCCATTCGCCAAACCCGTAACGCGACCGATATTATCTATCACTCTAAGCTCTGCAGGACTACCCAACCATGCCACTACTTCTGAATCGTTCGCCCTTTTCATGTGTTCCGCGAGAACTGATTGGGTAGGATCTAATTTATCTGCAACATTACTGAGATAGAAGGCGCCGGTAATGTGTCCGCTTGATTCGAGAAGCTTCAAACACAACGCAAAGTCTGATGTTGTTTTTCCTGAACAAATATTTCTTACATTGTTTAATGTTGTATCGGGAAATGTTGTTTCTGCTCCATTTTGTGACCAACCATGGGCGACTAACCAGCCCCAAACACTTTGATTGTCGGCATATTTAAGCGCTAAATATGCGGCCTGTATATCGAAGGGAGACCCGTGGTTATACCGATATACAGTTGAGATGCTTCGCATTTCTGACTGGGAAAGGATTACGCTGTTTGCTTCAGCATTATTTGATGCATTATATTTATCTTGAAGAGCTTTTAAACCATCACGAATGTTTCTGTTAATACCATCATTAGTATTTGAATAATACTGACTACATTGATAACCGAAATTCAAGCCCGATTTGCAATCATTAAGTAAGGACGTGACTGAAGTATCTGTTTCGCCAAGACCAATGTAGCCGGGCGAAGTGATTTGCATTATTCCTCGGCCAAAATCCCCGACATTTGAGTTTACCCGCATCCATTCGTTATTATATTGATATGCCGAACCCGTTTCTTGTGCGGCGATAGCTAAAGCCAACTCTTGCGGGAATCCAGGCATATTAGTAACAAGATTTAGTGAGCCCCACAAATTATTCACGCTAGTATTTATTGCGTTTTGTCTACCGCCAAGATTTAGAAGTGCTCCACGACTTTGTATCCCTGCCACCAATAACTCGTTTAACTTCGTTCTTGTGACCAAATCAACTACCCCCGAAGGAATAATATTGTTTTTTTGCTGAAAATTCGTTACCGCTTGGGCTGTTGCTAGACCATATATTGACGTCTCACACCCCGAAGCGCCAGGAATATACATTGGGGACCAGCATGTTTGTTGGGCGCCCACTTCAGCAACGTGAGTCGAAGTGCTATTAAGCACAATTTGGAGATATCTTACATCAGTGATATTTGAACCTTGTTGTAAGTCATTATTAAACCTAAATTCGGGCGGAATGCCATAAATTGGATTTGCCTTTACTATCTGATACCCAACCCCCCAATTACCAGGCATAACTAGAGGATTATTGTCAGTCACAGTACCGGCGCCATTCCACCATGGATTATCTACAGGAAATGAGTATGGCGCACTACAGACACCGTCTCCTCTATTCACACACACAGTGTTCGAGGACCAATAATTTTGATCAAACTGTACATTGCTAGTTCGCCATGAAATTGGAGGATTCGACCCGACGTAGAAGTTGTTTTGCGTTGCGCTTCCCGTACCCCACCCAAATCCCCCTATATTTTCGATAAATACACAACGCGCTAAAGCTTCGCAGTGCAATGTATTGCGGCGTATCGTCGAGTCGCTCCAAAATATTTGGTTGGAAATATTAAGTTGATTGTTTTCAAAAAGATTATCTGTGATATTCATGCCTGCAAAACCAAAGGCAAAGATACCATTGTATATATTCGAAGAAATAGTACTGCTTGAAACTCCAAAGCCACTCCAGGCTGTATCAATCCATATTCCATAACCGTTATTGTGAATATAGCCGGATGTAAATCCGAATGAGGAGCGAACATTATACACACCGTAACCGAATCCACTAATGTCAATATTTTTGATTGTTATACCACTGACATTCCACAACATGACTCCGAAACCCATGTTTGCATAAGCACCATATGCGACAGCATGTCCACCACCATCAAGAGTGATGCCGCTGCTGGCAATTTGTATCGATTCATTAACATCCGTATTGAGTGTGCACGTCAGCGCGCCCGCGTCCCACACGCCAATAACCGAGCAATCACCGCCAGTGGGGGCGCTGATAATCTTCGTACTGTGAACGGTCTGAATTGTCACCAGATGAGGCTCAGCAATATTAAGAATGAAATTGTAACTACCACTCGCATCGGAAATAAACGTCTGGAGATTGGCAAGTCCATCAAGATAACGATAGTATGTCGTATTCGGAAGAAGACCCGAAACGGTAAAGATAGTATCAACTGCAGAACTTGTTGCTTCCGTGATGATATTGATGACTTTGGGAATTGAGGTCATCGTCAGACTCACGAGATTCGTCGTATGGAGAGAGATGTTTAAATAATCGGAATCGATAATAGCAAAATCAGTACTAGTGGCGCGAACCTCGCCTTTGGGTGCGGAGGCAACCTGGGCATGCGCAGATTGCGCGCCCATAAAAGCAAAGGCGACAATAAACATTGTCGCCACCAAGAAAACTGACCTCCCCGCCAAACGAGAGATATTTTTCATTAATTTTATTATACCAAATTCGAAATTTTGAAGATTTAAGTTCCACCTTTTAAAATTTGCACATATAAAATACCGCTCATCTTTCGATGAACGGTATTCCACATCTTATTTCTTCGCTTTTCCTTCGATAATCGTCTGCGCGACGTTATTCGGCACTTCTTCGTAGTTCGAAAACTCCATGTTGAAGCTTCCGCGACCCTGAGTCATCGAACGAAGGTTCGTGACATAGCCGAACATTTCTGCGAGAGGACACGTTGCGTCGATGACGCGGAGGTTTCCCCTCTCGCCCATCGCCGAAATTTTTGCGCGGCGCGAGCTCAAGTCTCCCGTGATATCGCCCAAGAAGTTTGCGGGCGCAATTACCTGAATCTTCATAACCGGCTCAAGAATGACAAGCTTCGCCTGTTTGGTCGCTTCCTGGAATGCCATTGAACCGGCAATCTTGAACGCAAACTCTGAGGAGTCAACTTCGTGGAATGAACCATCGTACAGCGTTACTCTGAGGTCAACGACAGGGTATCCCGCCATGACGCCGCGTGCTGCTGCTTCCTCAACACCTTTCTCAATCGGGTTGATGAACTCCTTGGGAATTGAACCTCCCTTAATGTCATCAATGAATTCAAATCCGGTTCCACGCTCCAACGCTTCCACTTTGAGTTTCACGTGACCGTACTGACCCTTACCACCGGACTGACGGATGTATTTTCCTTCCGCATCACCCTTGCCCTTGATGGTTTCCTTGTACGCAACCTGCGGGCGTCCCACATTCGCTTCTACTTTGAACTCGCGGCGCATGCGCTCCACAAGCACATCGAGGTGAAGTTCGCCCATACCCGAGATGACGGTGTCGCCGGTCTCAGGGTCTCCCTTCACACGGAACGTCGGGTCTTCTTCTGAGAGTTTGTGCAATGCGATACCCATTTTTTCCTGGTCCGCTTTCGTCTTGGGCTCAATACGCATTGAGATAACGGGTTCAGGGAATATGATGCTCTCCAATACCACAGGATGATCAATATCCACCAAGCTGTCGGCAGTTGTCGTGTCCTTCAAACCGACGATAGCGCCGAGGTCTCCTGCATAAATCTCGTCCACCTCTTCGCGGTGGTTCGCGTGCATACGCACGATGCGTCCGATGCGTTCCTGCTTATTCTTGGTCGCATTCAATACATAACTGCCGCGCTTCATCGTACCCGAGTACACGCGGAAGAAAGTAAGCGAGCCCACGAAAGGATCGGTTGCAATCTTAAAGGCAAGCGCTGCCAAAGGTTCGTCATCTTTCGGATGGCGCTCCTCTTCAAGGTGCGTGTCCGGATTGATTCCTTTGGTCGGAGGAATGTCGATAGGAGACGGAAGATAATCAATAACCGCATCCAACATAAGCTGTACGCCCTTGTTCTTCAATGCGGAACCACACAACACAGGAACAATAGTAACTTTCAAGGTCGCCGCACGAAGCGCTTTCTTAAGTTCGGGAAGCGTCGGCATCTTGCCGTCGAGGAACTTCGCGATGAGCTGGTCATCGGTTTCGGAAATGCGTTCCACGAGCGCATAGTGCCTCTTGTCGACGAGCTCCTTCATGTCGGCAGGAATCGGAATCTCAACAATTTTTTCTCCCTTATCTCCCTCGAACTTGTAGGCCTTGTTCTGCAAGAGGTCGATAACACCGCTGAAGTTTTCCTCGGTGCCGATAGGCCACTGTATCGGAATCGCTTTGTCGGTAAGGCGTTCGATAATCGAATTAAAAGAATTTTCAAAGCTCGCGCCCATACGGTCGAGTTTGTTAATGAAACAAATGCGGGGAACGTGGAAGTCGTCCGCATAGCGCCAGTTCGTTTCCGACTGAGGCTCCACGCCCGACACGCCGTCAAATACCACAACTGCGCCGTCCAATACGCGGAGAGAACGCTTCACCTCAATCGTAAAGTCGATGTGCCCCGGAGTATCAATAAGGTTGATGCGGTGCTCGTATGCTTTCTTGTCTTCTGCGGGAATGTAGGTCGGCGTCCAGAAACAGGTCGTCGCGGCGGCCGTAATCGTAATACCGCGCTCGCGCTCCTGGTCCATCCAGTCCATAACGGTCTCACCCTCGTGCACCTCGCCTATTTTGTGTGAAACGCCGGTATAGAAAAGCACGCGCTCAGACACAGTGGTCTTTCCCGCGTCGATGTGCGCAATAATGCCGATGTCGCGAACTTTTTCAATAGGATATTCTCTGGCCATAGTGTGTTAATAATAATATATTTTGAAAAAATCGGCTCTCGTCTTTCGAGAACCGATTTTCTTGTGACTCTACGAAGACGATCGTATAAGTGACGCAAATGCTCTGTTGG
>JAKAHO010000037.1 GCA_021814835.1 bacterium | reverse complement strand
TTTTCTTTTGAAGATGCGCGCGTCGCGGTAGATAAAATAAGAGAAACCGTCGCGGCAAAAGTATTCGAGGGGGTGGGCGAGATTGACGCATTTCTTCTCGGTATAGATGGCACGCCTGAGAAAAAGATACTTGGGGGCAATGTGATGCTCGGCGTCTCTATTGCGGCAGCGCGGGCGTTGGCGCACGGAATGAAGAGGGAAGTATGGGAGCTTATCCGTGAAGAATATTTCAGCGACATCGTTGAAGAACGCGTACCGCTCATACTTTCAAACTTTGTGAACGGCGGAGGACACGCAAACAATAACCTAGATTTGCAGGAGTATCTTGTGATTGCGCGCACGAATGGTTCGGTCATTAAAACGGTCGGGAAGCTCATAGACCTTTACCGCGCAACGGGCGAGTTTTTGAAAAAGCAGTACAAGCTCAACAATATCCCGATAGGCGATGAGGGCGGATATTCGCTTGATTTTCCCGACAACTTCGAACCGCTTTCTATTCTGGAGGCGCTTATTGACGAGAATGATTTGGAAAACGAATTTATATTGGGCCTAGACGCCGCGGCATCGCACTTCGGTTCCGAGAAGGGGTATGTATTGGAAAAAAAGAAATATACGCGCGAGAAATTGGTGGAAAAGTATAAGGAGTATTTCAAGAAATCAAAATTGCTTCTTTCAATTGAAGATGCGTTCGGTGAAAACGATACGGAAGGTTTTATTCAATTGCGCAAGGCAGTGCCTGAAAAGTGGGTTGTCGGCGATGACCTTACCACAACGAATGCAAAAGAAATTGAAAACCATGCGGGGGAGGGGGCGATAAATGCCGTAATAATAAAGCCGAATCAAATCGGTACAATCGCTGAGGCGTGCGGGGCTATTCAGGCGGCGCGCAGGCACGGCGTGAAGATTATTGTGTCGCATCGCTCAGGGGAAACCGAAGACGCGTTCGTGATTGAGCTCGCAAAGGCGTGCGCTGCGGACGGCGTGAAAATCGGCGCGCCGGTGAAGGAACGCCTCATTAAGTTTAATGAGCTTATAAGGCTTTATTCGTAGGGTATTATGGTCCAGCTTAACTATTATTCTCTGCTCGGAATGCTGACGCCGCTCTTTATGGCGATGGTCTTTTTGTTGGGCGCGTTTATGTATGGATTCCGGCACACGGCGGTGGGCGTGAAGATGAGGAGGTGGATTGGTATGAAAAATCTTGTGCGTGCTGCCGTTTATTTTCGCATTGCATATGCCGGCTTGCTCACGGTAACGCAATATTATGTATGGGCAAATATGGGAACAGTCGGCGAAGTCTTTCTTGATTCGCCGGTCACGAAAGCGATTCCCGACCCGCTCGTGGGGACGCTTTCTTCGGTGTTTAACCATCCGCTCGGCTATTTTCTCTTTTATTCATATGGCAGGTTTTGGCTGAACGCTATTCTTTCGCTCCTGATCGCTTGGGTTTTTTATAAAGTGCTTATTGCGCTCCGCAAATACAACGGAAGATTTTTTGATGATGGCGAAACCGAACTTGGCTACCTTATGGCGCTCGTAGTGGGCTGGCCCGTGTTTGTTGTGTTTGTCCCTCTCGTATTTGTGTGCGTTGTTCTTGTTTCGATTGCAAGGCTCCTTGTCATAAAGGAAGCGTATACCACGCTTGGTTGGCCGTTTATTTGCGCCGCCGCAATCTGTATTCTCTGGGGCGCGCGCCTCATCGCGATACTCAATCTGAGTGCATTGAATATATAAAAATTGGGGCCCAAACGTACCAATTTCGCGTATTTTTGGTATATAATTAAAGTATGGAAATGACACAAGAAAAAGAGAATAAGGTCTCGCCGAAGGATGTATTTACGCATCTTTTGGCAATTGCGACGCTTTACGCAAGCGCGGTGAGCTTCCTTGTATTGGTATTTCAGAGCATTAACGTATGGCTTCCTGATGCGCTCACTGAGGCAGGGTATTACGCGCGCACGGCCGCAAACTCAGGTATAAGGTTTTCCATTGCCGCCCTCGTCATCGTGTTCCCGGTATATGTGCTCACGATGCGGTACCTGAATAAGAGTTATGATGTGAATCCGACAAAACGCAACCTGCGTGTACGGAAGTGGCTGGTATACTTTACGCTCTTTATTACCGCGCTTGTGGTTATGGGCGATCTCGTGGCGCTTATCAACAACCTGTTGAACGGCGAACTCACCGTGCGGTTCGGCCTGAAGATTGCCGCAGTGCTCTTTGTTGCAGGCTCCATATTCTATTACTATTTTATGGACATCAAAAAGCACAATACGGAATAATATGAAGTACTTTATTTATACCGTCATTGCGATAGTGGCGGCAATGATAATCGTCGGGTTTTTTATTGTGGGCTCTCCAAAAGAAGAGCGTATGCGCCAGTTCGATGAGCGCCGTGTGAACGATTTGAGCTCGTTGCAATACGAAGTCATTAATTATTGGCAGAGCAAATTGAAGCTCCCCTCAAGGCTCGATGATTTGAACAGCGACATAAGAGGCTTTACGGTCTACGCCGATCCGGAAACGGGCGCGCCATATGAGTATGCGGTAAAAGGAGATAAGACATTTGAATTATGCGCGACATTTGGATTGCAAAGCGATGACACGGCGATTGTGCAAAATCCTTTTCCCGCATCGCCCGCGGGCGCGCCGATATATAAAGACGGGTACCGTGAATCGTGGAAGCACGCTGCGGGCCGTACGTGCTTTGAACGGACTATTGACCCCGATCTCTATCCGCCCATAAAGAAGTAATGAAGATAACAGTGCGCGCAAAGCCGAACGCGCGCGAAGAAAAGGTGGTGCGCGTTGATGATAAGCATTTTGAGGTTTCTGTAAAAGCTCCCGCGAAGGAGGGAAAGGCGAATAAGGCGATTGAATTAGCGCTTGCGGCGTACTTTAAAGTGCGTCCGTACCAGGTGGAGGTGGTATCGGGACACCTGGGAAAGTTGAAGGTTGTGGAGGTCATGGTGTAGGATGTGACGGTCAAGGGAGTTCTTATGTTCAAACTTATTGCGCCGCACAAACCCGCAGGCGACCAGCCTAAAGCAATAGATAAGTTGGTCGGCGGAATAGAGTCAGGTATGCGTCATCAGACGCTTCTTGGCGTTACGGGTTCGGGTAAAACATTTACGGCCGCGAACGTGATTGCGCGCATCGGAAAACCTGCACTTGTTATTGCGCACAACAAAACGCTTGCGGCTCAGCTCACGAACGAGCTTCGCGAGCTTTTTCCCGAGAACGCGGTCCACTACTTTGTTTCGTATTACGATTATTATCAGCCGGAAGCGTATATTCCGACCTCAGATACCTATATAGGAAAAGAAGCGATGATAAACGAGGAGATAGATAAGCTCCGCCACGCGGCAACGACCGCGCTTTTGACGCGCCCCGACGTGATTGTGGTGGCATCGGTATCGTGCATTTACGGCCTTGGCGCACCGCAGGTGTATGCCGACCACATATTCCATTTTAAAAAAGGAGACGCAATCGACCGCGCAAGCTTTGTACGCAAACTTGTTGAGCTTCATTTCACGCGCACGACAAGCGACCTTACGCGCGGCACATTCAGGTTGCGCGGGGACAACTGGGAAATAATGCCCACTGACCGTGAGATTATTTATAACATTGAGGTGAAGGGCGATATGATACAGGAAATATATGAAATTGACCCCGTTGCCGGATATATTCCGGGGCAATCTCCTATGCGCAATGATATTTATATTGCTCCTGCAAAACACTTTATTACGCTTGCACCTGAACGCGAGCGCGCTATTAAGGAAATAAGAGAAGAACTTAAAATACAGCTCGCAAAATTTGAGAAGGAGGGGAAGTACTTGGAAGCGGAACGCCTGGAGCGCAGGACGAAGTTTGACCTTGCGATGATAAAGGAGATCGGCTACTGCAACGGCATTGAAAACTATTCCCAGCATCTCTCAGGGAGAAAACCGGGAGAACCGCCCGATACATTACTCGATTATTTCCCGAAAGATTTCCTGACTATTATAGACGAGTCGCACGTCACTGTTCCGCAAATCGCGGGAATGTCGGCAGGCGACGCTGCGCGCAAAAAAACGCTTATTGAGTTCGGGTTCAGGTTGCCTTCAGCGGCAGATAACCGCCCGCTCACATTTAAGGAGTTCGAGAAAAGAATCGGCCAGACTATTTATACATCGGCAACGCCCGGTCCCTATGAAGAGAAGTGGTGCAGCGATGAAATGGGCGGGCAGGTAGTGGAGCAGATTATCCGCCCAACGGGCCTCGTGGATCCCAAGGTAACCATTCTTCCTGCAAGGGGTCAGGTGCAGGACCTTATTGCGCGCATTGAGGCGCATTTGGCAAATGAAAAACAAAAAGAGCGGGTGCTTGTCACCACGCTCACGAAACGTATGGCGGAAGATCTGAGCGCCTACCTCGAAGAGAAAGGAATTAAAGTAACGTATTTGCATAGCGATGTGAAAACGCTTGACCGCATTAAGATTCTCACGCGTCTTCGCAGGGGAGAGATTGATGTGCTTGTGGGCGTAAACTTGCTCCGCGAGGGTCTCGATTTGCCCGAGGTTTCGCTTGTGGCGATTCTCGATGCGGATAAAGAGGGCTTCCTGCGCAGTGAAACTGCGCTTGTGCAGACAATCGGACGCGCAGCGCGTAACGTGCGGGGCGAGGTGCTTATGTACGCCGATATGGTGACGGGCTCAATGGAGCGCGCATTGCGCGAAACCGCCCGTCGCAGAAAGCTTCAGCTCGCATACAACGAGGAGCACCACATAGTGCCGAAAACCATTATTAAGGAGATTAAGGACATTCTTCCCGCTGAAGCGATAGGGAAGATTGAATTGCAGGCGGCGCCGAAGTCCGAAAAAGCATTGAAGCAGTTCATCAAGGAAAAAGAAAAAGAGATGAGGGACGCCGCGGAGGAATTGAACTTTGAACTCGCAACACTCTTGCG